>CALNBU010000841.1 GCA_937875615.1 uncultured Archangium sp. | reverse complement strand
GTGTCGCCCGGCACGCCCACCGAGACCAGCCCCGTGGGGTGCACGCCGGTGATGACCTGGAACAGGTCTCCCTCGGCGTCGAGCAGGTAGATGTTGTCGCAGGAGCCCGCCAGGCACGACGCGTGGGTCTCCAGCTCCACGCGGGTGAAGCGCAGCGCCAACCCCTGCGCGCCGGGCACGGTCACCTCCTGCACGTCGTCGGCGTCGTTCTCGTACCCGCCGTCTGGTTGCCGCGGCGGGTCGAGCGACACCGCCACCATGGCGCTCACGCCACCGTCGAAGGGCTCCGACAGCGTGCGCAGCAGCCCCTGCTGAATGAAGCCCCGCCGCAGCACCGCCTCGTTGGCGCCGCTGTTGAGGTTCTGGTCGGCCGTCAGCACCGCCTGCGCGGCCTGAAAGAAGCTGGCGTTGGTGCCGAGCAGGAAGTGCGACTCCAGCACCAGCCGGTCCATGGTGTCGGCGCCTCCCTGCGCGCGCAGCCGCCACAGCGCCGCGCTCCACAGCTGGCCGTCGGCGTGCACCTGGTCCTCCGCGTGCTCCGGGTAGTGCCGCGTGCCGTCGACGCGCCGCAGGCACGGCGGCGCAGCTGAGCTGTACGAGACGGCGTCCCAGCCACCCACGCAGGCGGGGTCTCCGGGCTGCGGGTAGTTGGTCTGCGCGGGCAGCGTCTCGCCGAAGGCCGCCGCCAGGTAGTCGCCGAAGCCCTCGCCCATCGCGTCTTCGTCTCCGCCGCCCCAGCCAGGCACCTGGTCATCGTGGATGGAGTGCCCGTACTCGTGCAGCACGATGTCGCCGTCCTCGGCGTCGTCGACGCCGCCGCGCCCGAAGCTCAGCTGGGTGGTGCCAGGCGAGTAATAGGAGTTGTCCGCGTTGGTGGCGTCGACGCGCGCCACCTGCACCCGGTTGTTCACCTCTGTGAAGCCCAGGTCCTGGATGCGCAGCTGAGCCCGCGTGAGGTGGTAGTAGACGTTGGTCTGCTCGAAGCCCAGGTCGTCGCGCGTGAAGTCGAAGTTCAACGACGGCGCGAGCGCGCGGCTGTTGACGTTGTTGGTGCGGACGTCGGCGAAGTCGCCGCGGGTGAAGCCGGAGCCGTCGAGGCGCGAGAGCACCACCCACCGCCGCGCGGCGTTGAGCGCCGGCGTGGCCTGGTCGTTGTTGTCGGTCAGCGAGGTGTCCCCGGTGGCGGACACCGGGTTCATGTCGAAGACGTAGCCCGCGCCGTCCACGAAGCGCACGCCGTCGCGGCGCTCCAGCTCCTCCAGGCTCCCGGTGTCGAGCAGCAGGCTCCAGTCGTGCGGCGGCGCCTCCGAAGACGCCTCCAGCAGCCAGGCCACCCGCGCCGCGCCGTCCACGCCCACGTGAATCACCCGCTCCACGGCGTGCGGCGCCTCACCCAGCGCCCGCCGCGCCGCCTCGCGCGCGTTCAGCTCCGAGGTGTCTCCGCCCACCGCCGCGCCGGCCGCCTCGCGCAGCGCATCGTTGACCGCGCGCACCTCCTGCCCGCGCACCAGCACCGTGACCTCGCCGTCCCAGACGCGCAGGACCTCGTCTCTGACCTGCTCGTACTGGCGGAAGCGGAAGTAGCTGCCCGCCAGGCCCTCGCGCCGGGTGAAGAGGCGCAACGTCCGCCCGCCCCGCACCCGGTCGGCGAGGAAGGCGCGCGCCACCGCTTCGGGCTCGCCTTCTCCGGTGAAGAGCAGGCCGCCGCGCAGCTGATGGTTCGAAGCAGCTGGGGCCGAAACGACCTCGCACGAGAGACTCGACAACGCGAGAGCGAGGCAGCAATACCGGCGCATGAGCGGGGCCTTGTAGTATGGCTGGTCCCCCTTCTGCCAAAGGTGTCACGTGGGTTTCCTCAGCAAGCTCTTCGGGAAGAAAGACAAGCCGCCACGCCCCAGCGCGCCGGTGGCGCACACCTGGCACGTCACCTCGGTGACCCGGGAGACCCCCAGCAGCATCAGCTTCGAAGTCGACGCCACCATGGACTTCAAGCCCGGCCAGTTCGTCCTGCTGCGCCCCAACACGGAGCTCCCGTGGCGCGCCTACTCCTTCAGCCGGGCGCCGGGGCGGCCGCTGCGGCTCACCGTCAAGCGGGTGCCCGACGGCGTGGTGTCGACCTACCTCACCACCCAGCTCAAGGTGGGTGACGCGCTCGAGGTGAAGGGCCCCTACGGCCAGTTCGTATTGCCCGCGGTGGTGCAGCGCGCACTGTTCATCGCCGGCGGCTCCGGCATCACGCCCTTCCTCTCGATTCTCCAGCAGTTCGAGGCGGCCAACTGGCCGGTGCCGGTGACGTTGCTCGATTTCAACCGCGCCCAGCCCGAGCAGATTCTCCGCGCGGAGCTGGACGCCCTCGTGGCGTCCAGCGGCGGCAAGCTGGAGCTGGTGCACGTGCTGGACGACGCCGGCGGGCCCTGCAGCGCGGCGGTGCTGGAGAAGCTGCTCGAGGGCCGCCCCGCCCCCGACCTGGTGGGCATGTGCGGTCCGCAGCCGATGATGGACCTGGCGCGCGACTTCACGCAGCAGCGCTACGGCGGCGTCACCATCCTCGAAGAGAAGTTCTCGATGTCGCACGACGAGGGCGGCTCGGGCGCCAGCTACTCGGTGGAGTTCGTCCAGGGCGGGAAGTCGCAGCGCTTCGAGGTGAAGGACGGCGAGCACGTGCTGGCCGCCGCGCGCAAGCAGGGCGTCAACCTCTCGGCCGGCTGCGAGATGGGCGCCTGCGGCGTGTGCCGGGTCCGGTTGCTCGACGGAAAGATTCACGTGCCGGACGACGCCTGCCTCTCCGACGGAGAGAAGGAAGATGGCTACGCGCTGGTGTGCGTGGGCACCGCGAAGAGCAACTGCCGAATCGAACCTGCGCCCTGATTCGAGCGGGTGGTAGCGTCGCCGGCCATGTCGACCTCCCTGCGCGGCTGGGCGCCGCTGTTGTTGCTGCTGGTCGCGTGTTCGAAGGGCCAGGGCACGCTGTCTGAAGAAGAGCTCGCCGGCGAGAAGTTCGAGGTCGGCGCCAAGGTGAAGGCGCCGCTGGGCAAGCGCAAGAAGCAGAACGCCAGCGTGATGGAGCTGTACGGCAAGCTGGCGAAGCTGCGCTTCGCCGACCACAACATCGGCTGGGCCCTGGTGAAGGAGCTCGAGCCGCCCGGCGCCATCCAGTACTACCCGAAGGAAGACCGCTGCGAGGCGAAGGTGGGCGACCGGGTGCGGGCGCGCTGGAGCACCTCCCGCAGCCTGACCGGCGCCGTCGTCGACGAGGTGCACGGCAAGCTGGCGCACCTCAAGTTCGACGACAACGACGAGGACTGGGCGCTGTGCGACGAGCTCAAGCCTCCGGCCGACGAAGAAGAAGACGATGAGTCGGGCGGCGGCGGCGTGTCGCCGGCCGTGGTGAAGTGCAAGCGCGCGTGCAACGCCCAATGTCGCGGCGCCAGCAACAAGTCGAAGTGCGTCGGACAGTGCCGCCGCGCCTGCGGCTGATTTCCGAGAGTCGCGTTCCCCCTTTTGGTGGATGACGAGCGGCCCCTGTCGCTCGTTGATGCCTCCCAGACAACTCGCCGTCTGGAATGGGGAACCATGTCGAACAGAGTCTTCGTGTGGATGCTGGTCTTCGGCCTTGCCAGCTGCACAACCGAGCCGGCGCTGGACGATGGAGGGGCCGCCGCCGCTGACGGCGAACCCGAAAGGCGCGCAGACGGAGGGAGCGGCACCGCCATCGATGCGGGCGCGCCGACCCGACCGGCGGCGAACCTCGACGCGTGCCTCGAGCTGGTCACCAGCGCGTGGGCGCTGCCGCTCGAAGGGGCGCTCGCCGGCACGAGCCCCCTCGCGCCGGTCAACGGCATCACCGCCACGCCCTACCTGGAGTTCAACGAGTACAGCCGCTCGTTCTTCGGCGCCGAGCACGAGCCGCTCACCCGGGAGGTCAACGGCCAGCAGCCCGGGTTCCTCCCCGCCGGCACCTGGGTCCACGAGTCCCGCAACTCCGCCGCCGTCGGCTTCGAGACGAACCTGCCGACGCTGGGCTTCGTGGAGTACGGACCGACGAGCGACTACGGGACCTCGACGGCGCTGGCAGACAGGTACACGTACCTGCACCTCGCGTACCTCAAGGACCTCGCCCCCGGGGCGACCTACCACTACCGGCTGGTCGCGGTCGACGAGCGGGGTCAGCGCGTCGAGACCGGCGACCGCACCTTCGAGACGCACGCGCTCGAGGACGCCATCGAGCTCCCCGGCGCGCTGGGGGCACCTCCGTACGTCCTCGACCGGGCGAACGCGACGTACCTGGTGACCCGGGACTTCACCGCTCCCGGCCGGGCCTTCACCTTCGCCGCCGCCGGCGTCACCCTCGACCTCAACGGCCACGAGGTGGTCTACGACGACGCGGCGCCCATGGTCGTCGGGACCTGGGACCAGTACGTGAACTCGACCGACTCCAGCTTCGGGGTGATGGCGCGGCGGAACGCGAACGGAGGGCGGCTCATCAACGGCGCGCTCGTCCAGGGCGCGCAGCAGTCCCGGGGCCACACCGGCATCGGCTTCAACCCGGTGTACCTCTCGTCATCGGAGTCCATGGAGGTCGCCGGCATCACCGCCGTCTACGGAGGCCACAGCGTCGGGGGGATGCTGCTGCGCTACGGCAGCTACCACGCGCACCACAACGTCATCGTCGACACCGGCACCGGCATCGACGACCGCCACCTCGGAATCAAGGCGCTGCTGGCAGAAGGAGACCTGACGCTCGTCGACCACAACCTCATCAAGCGCGCCCGCCATCAGGGCATTCGCGGCGGAGGTCGGGTGCACGCCAACGAAATCTACCTCGACAGCTTCGACACCAACTCGATTGGCATCCTCCCCTCGCCACGGCAGGTCATCGAGCACAACCGCATCTTTGGAACCGGCTACCACGTGGTCGGCATCGGCTGGGCGCTGGTCGACGAGAGCGTCTCGCTCTCCTTCTGCAACAACTTCATCCACCTCCAGGGAGACGCCCCCACCGACCGCTCGGACGAGTCAGGGACGCACTCGTCGGTCAACGGACTCCGGCTCACGCAGTACGACGGCGCGACCCGCGACTACCGCGACTACCTCTACGAGGGGAACACCATCATCGTGAAGGGGCGCCGCGGGACGAGCCTCGTCCGTGGAACGCAGTTCTTCTCTGACCCGTACGTCACGAACCTCGTCTTCAGGAAGAACATCGTGAAGACCGAGCTCCTCGACGAGGCCACCACCACGGACGGCGCGTGCATCGTCGGGCACGGGCTCAAGGACCGGGCGGAGCAACAACTCCCCGTGGTCTACGAGCAGAACCGACTCATCTCGAACAAGCTCCACGTGCTCTTCGGCGACTCCTACGCCGGGGGCGGGAACCACCGCTTCTACGACAACGTCCTCGAGAAGGTCGGCGACCGCGTCGACTACCAGACCATCAAGCTTGGCTGGGGGAGCAACCCGTCCTTCGGGAACCGCTTCATCGACAACGAGACCCGGGGCGGCGCCGACCTCGAGGACAACCTCTTCTCGGGGAGCGCCTCGGTGCGCTGCGACTACTCGGTGGGCCACTCGCTCGTCGTCGAGACCAGGACCGCCGCGGGGGACGTCGCGCCGGGCGTCTCCATCGAGGTGCGCGACAGCACGGGCACCACCTTCAGCGGAGCCACCGGACCAGACGGGCGGCTTCGCCTCAAGCTCTTCGAGTACACGCACCAGAAGCCCGCGGGCGAGCGCGCGCCCTCCCGGGTCCTTCACGCAGACCACGCGCTGCGCATCGCCGGCGTCCCGCGGCCGTTGAGCGCCGCCGAGCTCGCCGTGAGAGACAACGAGAACCAGCCGCTGGTGCTCGTCGTCGAATGACGGCCGCGCCTCAGCCGCCGAGCTTGCCCTTCGCGCGCACCCACAGCTGATTCGACTCCAGTGAGTAGGTGAGAAACGAAGACATGCGGCTCTCAATCAACTTCTCGTCGGCCGGCTCGCCCGTCAGCCGGGCGCGCTCGCCGGTGAGGGCCACCCAGTATGCGCGCTCCAGGCGCTCCCATTCCTCGAGGCTCTCGAGGGGCTCCGCCGCCCAGTCGCGCGCGCGGCGCCAACGGTCGACGGCGACGCGCTGACGCTCGACCGCGTGGCGATGCGGCAGGGCCGCGGCCTCCGCCAGGTTCTGGACGCCCCAGCCGAAGTAGTGCGTCACCGCCATCGGCGGCGCCACCTGGTTCACCACGCCGCAGTGCCCGCAGCGCACCGCGACGGTCGTCAACCGCGTGGGCGGAGCCAGCGGCCCGCCGCAGCCCACACAGGCCACCGGCTGCGCCATCGCCGCCTCCGCCCGTGGTCGCGCGGCGTGCGCGAGCGCCGAGAGCCACGAGGCCTTCGCCAGACTCCACCGCTCCTCGAGGCGCGACTCCGCGTCAGCCTTGAGGTCCAGGCCGACGTCGAGGATGTCCTCCTCCGAGAACTTCGGCTCCACCTGCGCATCCCAGGTCTCGCCGATGCGCTCCTGGAGCTGCCGCACCCGATGGTCGAGGCCGGTGATGGCGTTGCCGATGGGCAGCGAGTCTTCCGGGTGCATTTCGCCGATGGCCGCCAGCCCCGGGCCGGCCTCCGCGCAGATTTCCTCGAGGCGCTCGGAAATCTTCCCGAGGAACCCCCGCCAGCGCTCGACCAGCGCCTGTTGTGCCGACGTCATGTGCGTCCCTCCCCGGGAGCCGCGTAGAGAAAGCTGCCGCAATAGGGGCAGTCGAAGACCAGCGCCGTCTCCTGCCGCGCGCCGCAGGAGCGACACCGCGCGGCCTGCGTGGCCGAGACGCCATGCCACTGCTGCTTCCACCAGCCTGCGCTGGCGGTGGCGTTCGCGAAGATGGCCGACAACCCCGCCTTCGCGCCGGTGGCCGGCGCCACCTCCTTCATGGTCTCGCGCACCAGCCCCTCGAGCTGCCCCATGAGCCCCGCACCGCCCTCGAGCTGCGAGGCCATCGCGCGCCCCCAGCCTGTCACCGCCTCGAGGCACCCGCGCAGCTCCGCGTCACGGGTGACCTGCGCGCCGACGCCGTAGCTGGCGCGCGCCTCTTCCCAGCGCTCGCTCCCCTCGTTCCGGAACGCCGCCAGCAGCCGCGCGCGGTGCGCGGCGACCGCCAGGGAAACCTCCTCGGGCGTCATCCTCAGAAGCTCAGGTCGGCGTCGGGCTTCGCCGGCGCGCCCGTCGAATACTTCTCCTCGGCCAGCCCCGTCAGCCGCGTGTACTCGGGGAAGCGCGCGACGTCGGCGGTGAGCTGCGAGAGCCACCACGAGTGGACCGCCGCGAAGTCGGCCGCGTTCATCTTGAAGGTCTGGTTCAACAGCGCGTTGACGTCCTGCCCGGTCTTCGACCACGCCTGCATCGCGCCCTGGATTTCACACGTCTTCTCGAAGGGCATGGGCGCCTCGCCGCCGGCCGCGGTGCCGTCGAAGCCCGTCGCCGAGTGCGCCGCCGCCGCCTTGCCGAACTGCCCGGCCCCCGCGCCCGTGAAGGCCTGGCCGTAGATGGTGGTGAGGGTGTGGGTGGTGTCCTTCGACATGCGGTCGTTCCACTCGTTGGACACGCGCTGCCACTTCGCCATGTCGAAGCCGTTCTTCGCCAGGAAGGCCGTCTGCTCTGCCTGCCCGAGGTGAATCAGCTGCGCCTGGAGCTGCGCGTACTGCTCCATGGTGGTGCCCTCGAAGGGCGCGGTGAGCGTCGGGTCGGCCGCCTGCGCGGCGGCCATGTTGCCCCGGTGCAGGCGCTGCGAGGCCTTCATGCTCGCGCTCATGAAGCGCTGGCTGCCGAAGGTGCCGTCCTCGAGGTTGGGGCCCGAGAAGTCCGCGAAGTGCTTGAGCACCGTGGTGGACACCATGAAGAAGTGCCCCGCATCGCGGTAGCCGAAGCCGACCAGCTTCTGCTCCGCGGCCTCCGGGTCGCCCTGCGCCTCCAGCTCGAACGCCAGCTTGTGGTGCAGGAAGGAGACGAGCGCGTCGTCGGTGGGGCCCTCGCCCGCCGGACCCCACTCGTCGGCCCACGCGCTCCGCGGCTGATCGTGGTTGACGGTGCTCCGCCACACTTTCTCGCCGTCTTCGTCTTCCCAGAGCTCGCCGCCGTCGCGCTTGAGCAACACCTTGTAACCCGAGGGCGCTTCTTCTTCCTCTTCCTCCTCTGCCGCGGGCGCCTCGTCCGCCGCGTCCTCGCGCGCGGGCGCAGCACCAGCCGACAGCTCGGGCTTCTTCTTCAACCCCAACAGCTCCATGACGAACGCAATGAGCTTCTGAATCAGCTGGTCCAAGACACTCTCCTGTAGGGGGGACGACGCGCGTGAAAGAGACACGACAACGACTGGCGCACCATTTAGACGGGGGAGGGCGTCGGGCTCAAGCTCGGCGACCGGTCGCTGCGCCGGCGCCCCCGGTGCGCTACAGCAGGCGACATGCGAACGCCCACCCTCGCCGTCGCCCTGCTCTGCTGCGCCTGTCCGCTCAGGCCCGGCGTCGACGCCGGCTCCGGGGAGCCGCCCGCCGCGAAGGAGTCACCCATGAAAGAAGCCCCGCCCACGCCCGAAGGACTCGAGGTGACCCTGGTCGCGGGCGCCGCGCCCGCCGCCGGGCAGCCAGTCACCCTGCGCCTGCGCGTGAAGAACCCCACCGGGGCGCCGCTGCGCTTCTGCACGTACCACACGCTCTTCGAAGGCCTGCGCAACGACATCCTCGACGTGCGGCGCCCCGACGGCAGCAAGCTCCCGTACCGCGGGATGATGGCCAAGCGCGCGCCGCCCGGCCCGAAGGACTTCCTGACGGTGCCCCCAGGCGGCGAGGCCCTCAGCGAAGCGGTGGACGTCAGCGAGGGCTACCCGTTCTCCGCCGGCGCCTATTCCGTCGTCTTCACCGGCAGCGACATCAGCGGGCTGCCCGCGTCGGCGGCGCTGTCGCTCGACCTGCAGTGAGCGCCTGCCACTGCAATCTGCATCGAATGTCTCGTTTCCCCGCAGGGCGACCATGTAGGGCGTTTGTCTCTTCTGTCCTCGTTGTAAGCCTTTGGCGCGGCCACGGCTGAGCACGGCGCTCGCAAGGAGTCCGGACATGCTCAGCCTCCTTCAACGACCGACCGTCGAAGCCCAACCTCCCGGCGACGCCGGGCAACCGCCGCCCTACCCCGTGGCCTCCCGGGTCGACGTCGATGAAGAGACGCTGGTGGCGGACGCCATCATGTACACCCGCCTCGGGCTGCGCGAGCAGGGGCTGACGGCGCTCATCCATCTCCTGCTGCGCGGGCTGGCCGCACCCCGCACCCGTCAGGTGCTGGCGAGCGCGCTGCGCGTCGAGGCCGCGGAGGTGCCGGGCCCGCACCTGCTGATTGACGCCTGCACCTTCTCCTCCATCGGGCTGCGCGAGAAGGCGTTGACCTGCCTGGCGCGGGCGCTGCTCGACGGGCTCCACACCCCGGTGACGCTGTCGCTGGTGCTCCGGGAGCTGCGCCTGCCGCTCCCGCCGACGGAGGCACTGCCGCTCCTCGAGGGGGTGCCGGCATGACGCCCACGCCCCGGGGGAGGCCGACGCCCATCAACCTGCGCTTCGACGCCGGCGACGCCCGGCTGGAGGTGGTGGCCAGCAGCGTGGACCACCTCGTCGGCCAGGTGCTGACGCTGGACTTCGACCGCGTGCTCATCGGCCGCGACCCCATGGCCGCCGTGGCGCTCCCAGACGCGCGCCTCTCGCGGCGCCACGCCGAGCTGCGGCGCGACAAGACGGGCTACCAGCTCGTCGACCTCTCTTCGACCAACGGCAGCTGGGTCAACGGCGAGCGCTGCGAACGACAACAGCTGAAGCACGGCGACAGCATCCGCCTGGGCTCGACCATCTTCGTCTTCGTCGAGGCGACGCTTCGGCAGACGACCCCGGAGGTGAGCCACCAACACGAAATCACCAGCGCCGAGCTCTGCGTCGCCAACAACCTCACCTACCTGCACGCCGCCTTCGCCGACGGAATCCTCACCACCGAGGAGCTGGAGGAGGTGCTGCGCGACTGCCGCCAGAGCGTGATGCGGCTGGTGGAGAAGGCCCGCGTCACCGCCCGCGGACGACCGGAGGACAGCACGCCCACGCCGGTGGTGGAGCGAAACATCAAGCGCCGCTCCTGACCGACGCGCCACCAGACCTCTTTTCCCGCACGGCCGCGCCGCGGGCGCCGTCCTCCGGGCATGAAAATCACCATCGCCCGCGGAGACACCCTCAGCCAGCTCGTCTCCAACTACAACAAGCAGAACGGCACCCGCCTCACCGTGGCCGAGGTCGCCAGGGCCAACCAGCTCAAGTCGCCCGACCTCATCATCGCCGGCAAGACGCTCGTCTTCCCCGACGCCTTCGAGCAGCCGCAGAAGCCGCAGCGGCCGCAGCAACCCACCAGCGACCAGTTCGTCACCGCCGCGCACGCCCCCGGCACCCAACAGCCGCAGGTGGCCACCGCCGCCGACCAGCCCGGGAAGACCACGAAGCAGGGCGCCACCACCACCAGGCCCCAGGCCCGCACCTGGGAGCCGCTCCCCAGGGAGTTCCGCAACGCCACCAGCAGCCTCCGCAACCAGGAGGCGCTGCTGGAGCGCTTCGGACACAAGGGCTTCGAGCAGAACGTCCGCTGGTTGCAGCAGCTGGTGGGCGTGCCCGTCACCGGGAAGCTCGACGCCGCCACCGTCGACCGCCTCGAAGACAGCACGCTGCGCGAGCTGAACCGGCTGAAGACCGCGCCGCCCGTCGTCCAGAAGCCCATGTCCCGCACCGAGATGACGAAGCTCCAGGACGCGCTCCACCGCGCCGGCACGCGCTCGCCGGGCGACGTGATGAAGGGCGAGGTGCTGGAGCTCCAGCGCCAGCTCAACGCGAAGGGGTTCCGCCTGGTGCTCGACGGGAACATCCGCCTCGATGACCCGGACGCCGCGCGGAAGACGAAGACGTACCAGGCCATGGTGGACAGCTGGGGCCAGAAGCAGGCCAACGAGGTGCTGAGCTACCTCTCCGAGCAGCAGCACAGCGCGATGGACAACGGCTGGTGATGCCGCGGGAGGAGAAGCGCGTAAGGTGCGCGCGTGCTCTCCGCCTACCTCCTCACCGCGCTGCTGCTGACGCGCCTCGACTCCCCCACCACCACGCAGGCCGAGGTGCTCGCGAAGGAGGCGCTCAAGAACGCGAACGACCCGCGCGCGGCCGCGGCGCTCATCCGCCTGCACGCGCTCCTCGACGACGTCGATGACCTCAACCTGCTGGCCGACCCCTACGCCTCGCTCATCTACCGGCGGGGGACCGACCCCCACGTGCGCGCCCTGGCCCGCATCTTCATGGCCGACGTGGAGCGCGCCCGCGGCCGCACCAGGAAGGCCGCGCAGCACGTCGTCGACAACGGCTTCATCCAGGACTTCCACGTGGTGGGCACCTTCGACAACGAGGGCAAGAGCGGCTGTGACACCGACTTCGGCCCCGAGTCGGCCACCGACCTCAAGGCCCTCTACCCGGCGAGGGCGGGCGAGGTCGGCTGGCGCAAGCCGCACGCCAAAACCCTCGACGGCTACGTCGACCTCTCGCTGGCCCTCAAGCCCACCACCGACGCGGTGGCCTACGCGCTGACCTGGGTGCAGTCCGACGCCGACACCCGCGCCTACTTCTCGCTGGGCACCTCCGGCGGCGCGCGTCTGTTCGTCAACGGCAAGCAGGTGCTGGCCTCCGACCGCTACAACGCGCCGAGGCCCGAGGCGCTGCGGGTGCAGGTCAACCTCCGCAAGGGCCTCAACCGGGTGCTGGTGAAGGTGTGCCAGCTGCACGGCCCGCTGGGCTTCTACGCCCGCCTCGAGAAGGGAGAGGGGCAGCGCGGCAACCTGAGCGTGGTGCTGCCCGAGGCGGTGCCGCCGCTGGAGCGGGGCGCCGCGACGCAGGCGGTGGCCGCCCCCACCCTCGCCGAGCTGCTCGAGCGACGCGCCAACGCCGCCCCGAAGGACGCCTCCCTGCGCGCCGACTACGCCACCGTGCTGGCCTGGACCCGCGCCTGGCCTGAGAGCGAGCACACCCCCGCCGCGGAGGCCGCGCGCGCCGCCCTCAACGCCCCTGACGACGCCTCGCTCCAGGTGCGCGCCGCGGAGCTGCACACCGACGACAGCAACGACCGGCGCCGCTTCCTCGACCGGGCGCTGGCGCTCGAGCCCACGCACCCGCAGGCGCGGCTGCTGCTGGGCGAGCTCGAGCTGTCGCGGGACCACGCCTCGCGGGCGCTGGCGCTGGCTGACGCGCTGCTGGCGGAGTCGCCCGACTTCGGCCGCGCGCACGTGCTGAGAATCCGCGCCCTCGACAGCCTCGGCGACCGGGCCCTCGCGCTGCGCAGCACCGAAGAGACCTTCGCCCGGCTGCACGTGCTGCCGCAGCTGGCGCGCGAGGCGGTGGTGGCCAGCCGCCGCGCCGACCGGCTCCCGCAGGCGGTGGCACGCGCGCGCACCGTGGTGGCGTTGCGCTTCGACGACCTCGACGCGCGCCGGGGCCTGGCCTCGCTGCTGGCCGACCTCGGCCGCATCGACGACGCCGTCAACGAGTACGAGAAGCTGCTGGCCCTCGACCCCTTCGACCTCTCCTCGCTGCTGCGGCTCGCGGAGCTGCTCTCCGCCAACGGCCGGGGCGGCGAGGCGATGCAGCGCTTCGAGCAGGCGCGGACCGCGGCCCCCGACGAGCCCGACGTCTACGAGCGCCAGGGCCGCGCGCTCCTGCACGGCGGCCAGCGCGACGCCGCCCTCACCGCCTTCCAACGGGCGCTGACGTTGCGCCCGCAGAACCCCGCGCTCAAGGAGCTGCTGCGCACGCTCCGCGGCGACGACGGCAACCTCCCTCCGCCCGAGACCTGGGCCCTCGCGGAGCTGCTGAAGGCGCCGCTGCCCGCCAACGCCCAGGACGCCGTCACCCTCGCCGACGTCACCCACGTGCGCGTGCAGAGCTCGGGCCTCTCCAGCCGCTTCCACCAGTCGGTGGTGAAGGTGCTCAGCGCCCGCGGCGTCGAGGCCTGGCGCACGCTGCCCATCACCTGGTCCCCGGACCGCCAGGAGGTGCGAGTGCTCAAGGCGCGCATCACCAAGCCCGACGGCAGCGTGGTGGACTCCTTCGGCGACGAGGAGCGCAACATCAACGAGCCCTGGACCGGCATGTACTACGACGCGCGCGCGCGGCTGCTCTCGTTCCCCGCCCTGGCGCCCGGCGACGTGCTGGAGGTGCAGTGGCGCGTCGAGGACACCTCGGTGGAGAACCTGCTCTCGGACTACTGGGGCGACGTGGAGCTGCTGCAGGGCCTCACGCCCCGGGTGCACTTCCGCTACGTGGTGGACATGCCCACCGCGCGGCCGCTGGCGTGGAACCGGGAGGGGTTGCCGAAGTGGGTGACGGCCAGCAGCAGCGCGCAGGGCGACCGTACCCTCTACCGCTTCGAGGCCCACGACGTGCCGCGGGTGGTGCCGGAGCCGCACATGCCCGGCTGGGCCGAGGCGGTGCCGGTGCTGCACCTCTCGACGTACCAGAACTGGGAGCAGGTGGGCCGCTACTACTGGGGCCTGGTGCGCGACCAGCTGGTGCCCAACGACGAGGTGAAGAAGGCCGTCGACGTGGCGCTGGCCGGCGTCGACCGCGCCGACACCGCGAAGGTGGTGGCCGCGCTCTACGGCTACGTGGTGACCAACACCCGCTACGTGGCGCTGGAGTTCGGCATCCACGGCTTCAAGCCGTACCGGGTCTCGCAGGTGCTGGCCCGGAAGTTCGGCGACTGCAAAGACAAGGCGTCGCTCATCTACGCCATGCTCAAGGTGGCCGGCGTCGACGCCCGGCTGGTGCTGCTGCGCATGCGCAACCTGGGCGTGCTCTCGCAGGAGGTGGCGTCGCTGGCGGCCTTCAACCACGCCATCGTCTACGTGCCGAAGCTGAACCTCTACCTCGACGGCACCGCCGAGTTCCACGGCAGCCGGGAGCTGCCCTCTGCCGACCGCGTGGCCAACGTGTTGATTGTGGAGCCAGACGGCGTCAGCCGCTTCCTCACCACGCCGGAGGCCACGCCAGCGGAGAACCGCTCGACGCTGCGCTTCGAGGTGACGTTGAAGCCCGACGGCAGCGCGCAGGCCCGGGGCGAGATGTCGTCCTTCGGCCAGTCGGCGCCGGAGCTGCGCCGCCTCTACGAGACGCCCGCCACCCGCACCCAGACCTTCGAGCAGCAGTGGGCGCAGAGCTACCCGGGGCTGCGCGCCTCGGACGTCAAGGTGAACGACGTGCGCAACCTCGAGGCGCCGGTGACGCTGACCTTCGGGGTGCAGGTGCCGCGCTACGCGGAGGTGGGGCCGGGGCTGCTGCGCTTCTACCCCTTCGGCGCCGGGCGGGCCTTCACCCAGGCCCTGGCCCCGCTGACGGAGCGGACGAGCGACCTGGTGTTGCCCGGCGTGTGGAGCAACGAGCTGGAATACGTCTACGCCCTGCCACCCAACTGGGACCTCCCCGAGGCCGCCCGCGAGGTGGTGGAGTCTTCGCCCTTCGGCGAGGCGCGCATCACCACCACCCGGACGGCCACCGGCTTCACCGCGAAGGGCAGCGTGACGCTGACGCGCGCGCGCATCGCGGCGAAGGAGTACCCCGCCTTCCGCGCCTGGTTGATGAAGGTCGACCAGATGTTCAGCCACAAGCTGGTGGCCCAGCAGGGCGGCCAGACGGCCTCGCGCTGACGCGGCGGCGCAGCTTCCGTGGCGGCGCCGACGCCGGCGCCTTACTCAGGGCAGATGACGCTCCCCACACGAAGACTCAGCGAAGGCCTCGAGGTCTCCGCCCTCGGCCTCGGCTGCATGGGCATGTCGGAGTTCTACGGCACCGCCGATGAAGCCGAGTCCATCGCCACCATCCACCGCGCCATCGACGAGGGCTGCACCTTCCTCGACACCGCGGACATGTACGGCCACGGCGCCAACGAGCGCCTGGTGGGCCGGGCGTTGCGAGGGCGACGCGCGCAGGTGACGCTGGCCACCAAGTTCGGCATCGTGCGCGACCCCTCCGACGCGCAGCGCCGCGGCGTCAACGGCCGGCCGGAGTACGTCACCCGCGCCTGCGACGAGAGCCTGCAGCGCCTCGGCGTCGAGGTCATCGACCTCTATTACCAGCACCGCGTCGACCCCACCGTGCCCATCGAAGAGACGGTGGGCGCCATGGCGCAGCTGGTGAAGGCCGGGAAGGTGCGCTTCCTGGGGCTGTCCGAGGCCTCGCCCGAGACGCTGCGGCGCGCCTCGACGGTGCACCGCATCGCCGCGCTGCAGAC
>CALNBU010000840.1 GCA_937875615.1 uncultured Archangium sp. | reverse complement strand
AGCTCCAACACGCCGGCGAGCAGCGACACTCTTTCTAACGCTTCACATCGGCTGGCCTCACAGGCGGCCAGCTCGGTGCGCGCGAGCTCCAGGGCGTTCGGGCGGTGCACGCGCACGGCCTCGAGGAGCGCGGGTGATTGAGCGGCCGCAGGCGTACTCGCGCTGACGAACAGCACCTGCAACAGGACTGATCCAATGTGGGGACCCCGGTTTGACATTCGTTGACTGCTTGCCGTACACCGCCACTCGCTTCAACCCGAAGCAGTCCCAATTCAGTCCATCGGGGAATACCGCAGCCGGAGGCCGAAGACCGCACATGAAGCCGTGTCCGACCGAACTCACCCAGAGCATCAATCCCGAAGCCGGCCCCAAGCGCCTTGGAGTCGAGCATCACCGCAACCTCGATTGCGCCCACTACGACAACTGCCTCGATGAGGCGGTGCGCCGCGGGTGGCAGTCGTTCACCTGCATCAAGTGCCCGCTGTACGCGTTGCCGTCGGCGCAGCAGGCCGGCATCGAGTCGTTCGCGACGCAGCGTCGCGTGGTCTGACCACCCGCTCGGGTCGTGACTCTGAACGCCTCTCGCTCGTCGGGGGGCGTTTTCGTTTTCAGGCGCGTCAGGCCGCCGGGAGCGTGACCACGCCGCGGCGGAGGAGATCTTTGAGGCACGCCTCGATCTCCACCGGGGAGAGGGCGACGCGGGCGATGACCTCGCGGGGCGTGGCCTTCTCTTCGCAGAACAGGCGGGCCACCTCGAGCCAGTCGCGGGGGCCGACCGCCCGGTAGACCTGGTAGAGCGCGTCGTTGACCAGGATCTGCGTCGCCGTGAGCAGCTGGGTGTCGCGCAGCCGTTGCTCGTTCTCGTTGAGCACCTGTTGGGCGCGGGCCACCAGCGAGGCGGTGCTGCCCTGGAGGTTGGCGGCCGGCCCTGGGCCCTCCACGAAGTCGCCCGTCGCCGCGCGGCTGGCCACGAAGGCGTTGAAGGCACGTTCGCCGTCCGCCTGGTACTTGCCCGCGACGCCGCTGGCGTGCGTGCAGGTGCCGCCAGCGAAGCCCAGGGTGTAGGTGGCCCAGTTGTCGCGCGCGGTCAGCACCCCGGTCTCCCGGCGGCGGGCCAGCTCGGTCAGCAGCCACTGGGGGCCGACGCTGTGAATGGGCAGCTCCGTGGTCTGCTTCAGCTCCAGCGCCGCCTGCAGCGCGCGCCGCGGCTCCAGCAGCTTGATGACCTGGGTGACGATGGCGTCGAGCTTGGTGCCCTTCGAGAGGTAGGCCTGCGCGCCGGCGTCCAGCGCGCGCAGCGACTCGCGGTAGTCGTCGTGGGCCGAGAGGAAGGCGATGGGCAGCTCGCGCGTCCGGTAGTCGTCGCGGAGCGCGCGCAGCATTCCCCAGCCGTCGAGGTGCGGCATGTTGAGATCCGCCAGCACCACGTCGAAGGGCTGCGCGGCGGCCAGCTCCAGCCCCTGCGCGCCGTCGGCCGCGGTGCTGACGTCGAAGCCGTGCTTGGCGAAGAGCCGCGAGAACATGGTGAGGATGGCCGCGTCGTCGTCGACCAACAGGATGCGCGAGGGGCCGGTGCTGAGCGGTGCGGGGGTGAGGCTGCTGGTGAGCTCCACCACCTCGCCCACCGGGGTCTCTCCGGTGATGCTCTCGCCCACCTCGATCACCACGCTGGCGCCTTCGCTCTGCGCGCTGGCCACCTCGGTGAAGGTCCAGCGCGCGCGGGGCGCCCGGAGCATGGCCTCCAGGGCGTTGGCGCCGTGCGCGCCCAGGTAGTTCGCGCCGCCCAGTCGTCCGTAGATGAAGCTGGCCCGCCCTTCGTTGGGGGTGCGCGGATCGATCACCAGCACGCCGCTGCGGCGCGTGCGGCGGAGATGGTCGACCAGGCGGGCGAGGGTGGCGGTGTCGCTGAGGCCGGCGCCGCCGCCGGGCCGCGAGGGCAGCTCGTGCCACAGCCCGCGGACGGCCTCCACGTGTTGCTCGGAGAAGGGCGAGGGCAGCAGCGCCACCACGCCGCTGCGGAAGCCGGCCACGAAGGGGGCGTCGCGCACGTCGGCGGCGACCACCACCACCGGCAGGCGCGCGCTGTCCACGTCGGAGCTCAGGGTGTCGAGCACCTGGATGACGAAGTCCGATGCGAGCTCACCGAAGATCACCAGCAACGAGGGCTTGAGGCTGGCGAGGCCGCCGCGCACCTTCTGCCGGTCGCTGATGAAGCGGTAGAAGACGCCGAGCTCGTTGAAGGCCTTCGCAATCGCCGGCTGCGCATCGCGGTCTTCGGTGATGCCCAGGACGACCGGTGCCCCCGAGGTGCTCATGGCCGCGAGAGCTACACCCAAACGCGGTGGTGGGCCAGTCCGCCTCCGTCACTCCAACACGCCGTACACCACCACGATCCAATAGCGGCCGACGCCGTACTTCGCGGAGTTGCCCTTCACCACGCCCACGCCCACCAGGCGGTTGGAGTGACGGAGGCGGACTGGCCC
>CALNBU010000839.1 GCA_937875615.1 uncultured Archangium sp. | reverse complement strand
CTGCAGTTCCTCAACGGCCAGCCCGGGCCAGACCGACGGAACACCGCCCGCGCGCCGGCGAGGTAGCCACGCCCGATTCCCTGTAGGGTGGCCGGCCCGTGGCTGGAAACACCAAACAAATCCTCGCGTCGCTGTCCGTCAACGTGGCCATCGCCATCGCCAAGGGCATCGCCGCCTTCTTCACCGGCTCCGGCGCCCTGCTGGCGGAGACGCTGCACTCCACCGCCGACTGCTCCAACCAGCTGCTGCTGCTGTTGGGCGTGAAGCAGGCGGCGCGCCCACCCGACGACGAGCACCCGCTGGGCTACGGGCGCGACCTCTTCTTCTGGAGCTTCATCGTGGCGCTGCTGCTGTTCTCCGGCGGCGGGGTGTTCTCCATCTACGAGGGCATCCACAAGCTGCAGGCGCCCGAGCCGGTGGAGCACGTCTGGCTGGGCCTCGGCATCCTCCTCTTCTCGGTGCTGCTCGAGGGCTGGGCCACCCTGGGCAACCTGAGAGAGATGAAGAAGCGCCGCGGCGAGCAGCCGCTGCTCCAGTACCTGGTGCGCACCAAGGACTCCGACCTCATCCTGCTCTTCGGAGAGAACTCCGCCGCGGTGCTGGGCCTGCTGGTGGCCATGGCCGCGCTGCTGCTGTCCTGGCAGACCGGCGACGGCCGCTTCGACGCCATCGGCTCCATCGTCATCGGGTTGATTCTGGTGGCCGTGGCCATCTTCCTCGCGCGCGAGGTGAAGTCGCTGCTCATCGGCGAGAGCGCCGACCCCGCCATCGCCGAGGCCGTCCGCGCCACCCTGGGCCCGGCGCACCCCGCCATCGAGGCGGTGCCGCGGCTCATCACCGTCCAGCAGGGCCCGGGCGAGGTGCTGGTGGCGATGAAGGTGCGCCTCACCTCGGGGCTGACCACCGAGCAGGTGGTGAAGAGCATCAACGCCTTCGAGGCCGCGCTGCACGAGCGCGCGCCGGAGATTCGCTGGTGCTTCGTGGAGCCCGACGACCACGCCTGAGGTTCAAGTGGTGACATAAGCGCTTGGCGTTCCCGGAGCCATGCTCGACCATGGGCGCGATGAAGCGCTCGCAGGGAAACCGGCCGCAGCTTCTGCCCGTCGACTGCATTGGAGCCGGCGCGGAGCGGGGAGCGGCCCGAAAGTCGAAACCGGGGCGGCTGACGCGCTTCGCTTCGGAGTGTCTGGTGGCGCTCCTCATCTCCGTGCTGGCGCGCCCCGCGGTCGGCGCGCCCGCCGCGCTGGTGCCCTCGTTGGCGCTGGCTGCCACGGGGCCCCGCATCGCCGTGGTGGTGGTGCCGCTCGACCTGAGCGCGCAGCAGCAGCAGGCCGCGCTGGAGCAGTCCGCGGAGACCGCCATCGAGAACGCCGGGCGCTTCACGCTGGTGCCCGTGCAGGACGCCTTCAACCCCGTCGAGGCGCAGCGCCACGCCGACGCCATGGCCACCGCGCGCGGAAAGCTGGTGTCTGGCAAGGCGGCGCTCGACGAGCTGGAAGCGGCCCGGGCCACCACCGACTTCCAGGCGGCCTTCGAAGCACAGGTCAGCTCCGCCGACACCTCCCGGGCCTTCGCCACCCTGCTGGAGTCATGGATTCTCAAGGCCGCGGGCCACGCCACCAGCGGCGACAACGCGCTGGCGAAGAAGGACATCGAGGGCATCGCCGCCGTGTTTCCGCGCGCGGAGTTCAGCCCCAGCTACTTCCCGCCGGAGTTGCTGAAGTACGCCGAGGCCCAGAAGCGGCTGGCGCAGAACGGCCGGGGAGAGCTGCTGGTGAAGACGGAGCCCGCCGGCGCCCGGGTGTGGGTCGACGGGCAATACCGCGGCCTCAGCCCGCTCACCGTCGACGGCCTCGCCGCCGGCAAGCACTTCGTGAGCGCCGTCCTGGGCGGCTACGCCCTCGAGCGCTGGCAGGCGGCGCCCGGCGAAGCCGAGGTGCGCCTGGAGCCCGCGGAGCTGACGAAGCCCTGGACCGCGACGCAGCGGGCGGTGAAGGGCGCCCCCGAAGGCTCACCCCGGGACGAGGCCGCGCAGGCCCTGGGCAAGGCCGCGCAGCTCGACCAGGTGCTGCTGGTGGTGGCGAAGAAGAGCCTCACCGGAGAGCAGCTCGAGCTCACCGCGCTGCGCCTCGAGGTGTCCGATGGACACAACGCCTCCTGGGCGCAGGCCACCGTGGGCACCGACGAAGAGGCGCTGGCCACCTTCTTCACCGGGCTGGTGGGCGCCGACGACAAGCGCGACGGCAAGCGGCCAGTGCGGCACTTCGCTG
>CALNBU010000838.1 GCA_937875615.1 uncultured Archangium sp. | reverse complement strand
TGACCTGCCTTCGGAATTTCGGACCAGCTGAAGCGTGAGACGATGCCCCTCCGGCCCACCCGGAGGTCGATGTGCGCAAGAGCAGGTTCACCGAAGAGCAGATGGTTAGAATCCTCCGCGAGGCTGATGTCTCGCCAGTCGCCGAAGTGGCGAAGAAGCACGGCATCAGCGAGCAGACACTGTACGTCTGGCGCAAGCGCTTCGGCGCGATGGACGTGGCCGACACGAAGAAGCTCAAGCAACTCGAGGCCGAGAACGCGCGGCTCAAGAAGCTGCTGGCGGAGCGCGACCTCGAGGTCGAAGTGATGAAGGAGATTGCCGCAAAAAAATGGTGAGCGCGGCGGCCCGTCGGCGGCAGGTGGCGTACGCCTGTCGCCGAGGTCTCTCAGGTCGTCGCGCCTGTCGGCTACTGGGTGTCGCGCGCTCGGCGCTGAACTACGAGTCGCAGAAGGCGCTGGCCGATGCGCCGGTGCTGAGCCGCATGACGTCGCTGGCTGCGCAGTACCCACGCTACGGCTACCGACGGATTCGCATCTTCCTGGGGAGAGAGGGACATCGCATGAGCTGCACGCGGGCCTACCGATTGTGGCGGCGCGGAGGGCTTCAGCTCCCCCGGAGGAGGCCTCGCCGCCGCGTGGCGGCGCGGCGGCCACGACCGACGCCCGCGTCCGCACGCAATCACGTCTGGGCGCTCGACTTCGTCTTCGATGCCTGCGCCAACGGCCAGCAGCTCAAGTGCCTCGCCGTCGTCGACGAGTGGACCCGCGAGTGTCTCGCCATCGACGTCGCAGGCAGCATTCGCTCAGGGCGCGTCGTTGAGGTGCTCTCGAAGCTGGTCAGCATCCACGGCGCGCCACGGCACCTGCGCAGCGACAACGGCCCCGAGTTCGTCGCCACGGCCATCATCAGGTGGGCGGTGGAGCTCGGCATCAGCACCGCACACATCGCGCCCGGCAAGCCCTGGGAGAACGGCACCGAGGAGAGCTTCAACGGGAAGTTCCGCGACGAGTGCCTCAGTCTCGAGTGGTTCCGCTCCAGAGCCGAGGCCGTCGCCGTCATCGAGCTCTGGCGGCAGCACTACAACCAGGTGCGACCGCACTCGAGCCTCGGCTACAAGACGCCCGACGAGTTCAAGCAGCACGAAGAGCAGTTGGCTGTTCAACCAGCCGGAGGGGCATCCCTCTAAGAATCACTGGTCCGAAGAACTCAGGCAGGTCACATCGAAGAGGGCGCAGTGCGAAAGCGAGCGTCAGGCTGGTCGATGTGGAACCGGTCGTTCGCGTCGGTGGAGCAGGTGAAGGAGCTTGTCGGACGACCAAGCTCGTTTTGCCTTCGGGCTCAATGAGGTTGCGAAGAAGCACCAGCGAGGCCTCGAGGTGCTCACCAGACCCCGCCGATGAGTTCAAGCCGAAGCCCGGCTGGGACGCGCACGGTGTGCTGGAGGGGCTCGTTCGCCCCGGTGGGTTGACCAAGACCAGCCAGAAGGACCTCCCATCGGAGCTCGCGGCAAGTTGTTCACTGGTTTCTTGAGCGGCTCCTCTTGTCGACTCACATTCAAGGCTCCTCGCCGGGCTCACATGTCAGGGGTGCCCGCTACAAGCCCGGGCCATGCGCACGCCCTGCCCCACCGCCGTCTTCCACCGCCGCGACGCCTAACAACTCTGGCGGCACCTCTTCGAGCGACGCGTGGCCTTCAGGCTCGAGGAGGACCCGGCGGAGTGGCGTGACGAGCGCGGCGCGCCGGCGCTCGGGGCCCGCGAGGTGGCCACGCTGCGGCGCCTGGTGGCGGAGGTCGACCGCCTCGGCGCGGCGGCCTTCGACTGCTACGAAGACGC
>CALNBU010000837.1 GCA_937875615.1 uncultured Archangium sp. | reverse complement strand
ATACCCGAGGATCAGTACCGACACCCCGATGCTGCTCAGGCCCAGTCCATAGCCGTAGACCTCCGGGGCGGTGCGCGCGAAGGTCGAGGCGCTCGAAGAACGCCTGAACCAGGAAGACGCGAAGTGGCAGGCGTTCCTCGTCGGGCAGGAAGAAGAGAAGGTGGAGCTCCAGGCGGTCATCACCCGCTGGCGCAGCGCGGTGGTGGGAGTGGAGGGCCGCTCGCGGGATCTCAAGAAGAAGCTGTCGTCGCTGAAGGCCGCGCACCGCTACCAGCGACAGTCGCTCAAGCGGGCGGAGGCGGCGTACAAGGAGATGGAGCTCCGCGAGGGGCACGACGTGCGCAAGCTGAACCTGACGCGCGAGAACCTGAAGAAGCAGCGGCTCCACCTGATGCGTGAGGCGCGCAACCTCGAGGAGCTGGAGTGGGAGCTCAACCAGGTGCTGACGCCGCGGCCAGGACAGCAGGGCGCGCAGGGCATCCTCGCCCACAAGCGCGTGCTGCAGCTCGAAGACGAGTTCGAGGAGGCCGAGGCGGATCACGAAGAGAAGATGAAGGAGCTCGACGGGTTGATCGGCGCGAAGGACGAGGCCCTGAAGGCCGCTGAAGAAGAGCTCGACGGGTGCATCTTCGACCTCGGCGAGGAGGCCTACGCCGAGCGCACGCCACACCCCGCCCTCAACGCGCTCTACACCCGCCTCGACAAGGCGAAGTAGCCGTGTGGCGCCCGCAGCTCCGCGTCCGGCCGCGCATGCGGGTGCCCACCAGCACCGCGGAGCACAGCATGCTGCTGGCGGAGGGCGCGCTGTTCCTCCTCGGGGTGCTGGTGGTGGAGCTCCCCGCGCCGTGGCGCACGGTGGGGCTGGTGATCCTGTCGGTGGTGCTGGTGACGGCGCTGCGCGACTTCTGGGCGTGGGTGGCCGCCAGCGGGGAAGAGCGGGCCCGCTTCCTCGAAGCCTCCGGCCGGGAGGACGCCAGGCGACGCGAGGCCGGCCAGCAGCTCGGCGCGGGCTTCCGCTGGTGGCACCGGCTCTCGTTGCTGGTGTTGCTGGCGGGGAACGTGTTCGCGGTGTGGAAGACCGGCGCGCTGGTGGCGGCCGTGCCGCTGATCATCCTCGTGCCGCTCACGCTGCTCTCCACCGTCGACCTCTTCCGTGCGCGCGCTCGCTGACGAGGAGATCGCCGCGTTGGGGGCGCAGGGCTGGTTCAGCCGGCCCGACTTCCTGGGCGAGGCGCTCGCTCGGCAGGTCCGGGGGGCCGCGGAGGCGGTCTCGCTCCGGCGCGCCGGGGTGCGGAGAGCGGCCGCGCTCGATGAGGCGGTGCGCACCGACTCCCTGGCGTGGATCGATCGGGCGACCACGGCGGAGGCCTTCCAGGCGGCCATGGGGTGCTTCGAGCGGCTGATGGCCGAGCTCAACGAGCGCGCCTGGCTGGGGTTGCGGACGTTCGATCTCCAGCTCGCGCGCTACCAACCCGGCGGCCGCTACGTTCGTCACCGCGACGCGTTCCCCGGCGACGACAACCGCCGCGTCACCGCCATCGTGTACCTGAATGACGGTTGGCGCCCGGCCGACGGAGGCCAGCTGCGGCTCCATCTTTCGACGTCGGTCGAGCTCGAGCCGCGCCTGGACCGGCTGGTGGTGTTCCTCAGCGCGGAGGTGGAGCACGAGGTGCTCCCGGCGCAGGCGGAGCGCTGGGCCCTGACGGCCTGGTACTCAGCGCGCTGAAGGGAAGCGCAGGAGCCGCCATGGCTTCGCGGCGCACGGGGTGTCGGCGAGGCGCTGCACCGTGGGCGGCGCCCAGCAGGTGTGGAGGATGAGATCTTCGTCGTTCAGCTCGCCGAGCGGTGGGACGTCCTCGTAGAGGATGGCCACGTGCCGCGTGGAGGGAAAGTGCACGAGATCGCCCTGCTTCGGGGCGCCGCGCTTCACCTCGGGGGCTTGGCGGTCGATGGCGTACGACGAGGTGTAGTCGGCGCGGAAGCCCATGCGGCGGCGCGCGTAGATGGCGAAGTCGGCGCAGTCGGAGCCGATGAGGAGGTCGCTCTGGTTGCGCCCGTCGGGGCCGGCGCTGCCGAAGATGTACGGCGTGTTGAGCAGCTCGCTCGCGTAGCCGACGAGCGTGTCGTCGGCGCGGAAGGTGACGCGCAGCACCTCGGGGGTGAGGCCTCCCCACTTCGTCGACTCCAGGCCCGGCGTGGACAGCGCGGCGCCGCCCGGGAGCGTGGCGGTGACCTTGAAGGCCATGGTGCCCGCGCCGGCGAGCTGCGGCACCGTGGGGAGCAGCGTGGGCCGGACCTCCGCGGGGCAGGTTGGCTTCCCCCGGCACGCGGTCAGCTCCGTCTCTTCGTAGCGCACCGGCTCGAAGTGGAAAGAAGGGGTGGTGTTGTCGAGGGCGCCCACCGCCGGCTCCACCCGGAACCAGCGGTAGTCCATGGCCTGCGCGCCCGACAACACCGCGTGCAGCGTCACCGGGGTCCCGACGCGCGCGTACACCCAGCCGGGGCGCGGCGCGGCGTCGCCCACCGACGCGTGGAGCTGCAGCGCAGGAAGGCTGGAGAGGAGGAGGAGCAGCGGCGTCATCGCCCGGCTTGGACAGTGGTGCGGCCGCGGCGGTTCCGCGCAGTTGCCGCGGCCCCGGCGCTTCCGCTACAGGCGTTCGGGAGATGGCGCCCTACAAGCTGCTGCTGGCCGATCCACGAGGCCGCGTCGTGGAACACCCGTGGCTGTTGGCCAGCCTGCGCAGCGACGAGTCGATCCTCCCGCCCACCGGCCGCCCCATCGCGCTGCCGGCCAACGCCAAGCTGGCCCATCTGCCCGGGCGGTTGCCGGTAGGCATCGACCCCGAGTCGGGCGAGCCGGTGCTGGTGCGCGAGTTCGAGTTGGACGGCAAGCGCTTCACGCCGCACGCGGTGGGCGCGGTGCTGCCGCCGGGGTTTACGCGCACGTACCTGCCGGGTGAGGTGAAGGCCGACGGGCCGGTGTTGCCACAGTGGGCCTACACCGCGGCGGCGTGGAGCGAGACCGGCCCGGTGGTGTGGGCGGTGCACACCGATCGCCGCAAACACTGGACGCCGGAGCGCTTCTCCACGCCGGAGGTGAAGTCGCTGGTGAAGGCGCATCTCGAGCGCTTCCCCGGCAACCAGGTGCTCAAGCAGCTCAAGACCTGCGCCCTGGTCTACCGTTGCTTCACCAGTCAGAACGTCTTCTACGCGCGCGACGAGGGCGGCATCCCGGCCTCGGTGATGTGCAACGCGCAGTGCATCGGCTGCATCAGCGAGCAGCCCGAGGACGGGCCGCCGGCGTCGCACGAGCGCATGGACCACGGCCCCACGCCGCAGGAGATGGCGGACGTCGCGGTCTACCACCTCGAGCACGCCCCCGGCCGCACCATGGTCAGCTATGGGCAGGGCTGCGAGGGCGAGCCGCTCACCCGGTGGAAGCCCATCGCCGAGTCCATCCGGCTCATCCGCGCGCGCACGCAGCGTGGCTCGATCAACATCAACACCAACGGCTCGCTCACCCGGGGGCTGGCGGCGCTGTACGACGCCGGCCTCGACGCGGTGCGCGTCTCGCTCAACTCGGCGGTGAAGGATCTCTACGAGGCCTACTACCAGCCGCACCGCTACGGCTGGGAAGACGTGGAGGCGTCCATCGCGCTCTCGCGGGAGCGCGGCGCGTACCTGGCGATCAACCTGCTGTTGTTTCCGGGCGTGACGGACCGCCGCGGCGAGGCCGACGCGCTGCTGCGGCTGGTGAAGAAGTACCGCGTCGACCAGATCCAGACCCGGCCGCTGGCC
>CALNBU010000836.1 GCA_937875615.1 uncultured Archangium sp. | reverse complement strand
GTTGCGGTCGACGCGCTGGTGGTGCGTCTTCGCGGAGATGGTCGAGGTGCCGGCGGGGTCGTACAGCACCAGGTCGGCGTCGGAGCCCACGGCGATGGCGCCCTTGCGCGGGTAGAGGTTGAAGATTTTCGCCGCCTGCGTCGAGGTGACGTCGACGAACTGCTGCAGCGAGATGCGGCCCTTCGCCACGCCGTAGGTGTAGAGCAGCGCCAGGCGGTTCTCCACGCCGGCCGCGCCGTTGGGAATCTTCCGGAAGTCGTCTTTGCCCGCAAGCTTCTGGGCGTGGTTGAAGGGGCAGTGGTCCGTCGCCACGTGGTGGATGCCGCCCGCGGCCATGGCGTTCCACAGGTACTCCTGGTGGCCCCTGGGGCGGATGGGCGGCGACATCACGTAGGCCGAGCCCTCGAAGTCGGGCTTGTCGTACACGCTGTCGTCCAGCAGCAGGTACTGCGGGCAGGTCTCCACCAGCACCTTCTGGCCCTCGGCGCGCGCGCGGTAGACCGCGTCCATCGACTCCTTCGCGGTGAGGTGCACGATGTAGATGGGCTGCGCTTCCCGCGGCGCGGCGAGGTGGCCGTTGCGCCCGTCGGAGGCCACGCGCGCCAGCTGGATGACGCGGTTGGTGGCCTCTCCCTCGAGGTACGGCGGCCGGCTGCGCGGGTGCGCCGCGGGGGCGGTCTGCCCGTTGGCGAAGAGTCGGTTCTGCAGCGCCACCACCGCGTCGCCGTGCTCGCAGTGTGAGGTGACGAGCGCGCCCAGCTCGTGGGCGGTGTCCAGCACCTGGACCAGCTCCACGTCGTCGACGCCGATGGCGCCGCGGTAGGCCATGAAGATTTTGAAGCTCTGGATGCCGTCGTGGCGGAAGACGTGCTGCATGTCCTTCTTCACCTGGTCTGAGAACCAGGTCACCGCCATGTGGAAGGCGTAGTCGGCCACCGCCTTCTTCGCGTTGTTGAACCAGAAGTCGCGCGCCTCCAGCAGCGACTGGTTCCGGTTGGGGATGATGAAGTCGATGATGGTGGTGGTGCCGCCGGCCACGCCGGCCGCGGTGCCGGTGAAGAAGTCATCGGAGCTCACCGTGCCCATGAAGGGCATCTCCATGTGGGTGTGCGCGTCGATGCCGCCGGGGAAGACGTACTGGCCCGACGCGTCGACCACCTCCGTGCCGGCCGGCACGTCGAGGTCCTTGCCGATGGCCTTGATGACGCCGCCGTCACAGAAGAGGTCGGCGGTGTACGCATCGTTGGCGGTGACGACGTTTCCATTCCTGATGATGAGGGCCATGCGCGCTTCTTACCGCGCATGGGCGCGCGGCTGGGCGTCTTCGGGTGACGCGCTGCGCGAGCGAACGCGAGGTGGGCGGGTGCAGCGCTGCGTCATGGGTTGAGCGTTGACCTGCGCGGCGGCAGCGGTGAAGGTTGGAGTTTCTCTCACGCATCGTAGAAGGAGGTCTTGATGCACCCGCTCCCAGTCCTGCCGTCAGGCAGGCTCGAGCAGCGCTTCTCGGAGTCGAAGCCGCCGTACACCGCCGCTGAGGCGGTCACCGAGGCCAACCGCTGCATCTATTGTGTCGATGCGCCCTGCATCAAGGCGTGCCCCACGGGCATCGACATCCCCAACTTCATTCACAAGATTGGCACCGGCAACACCACCGGCGCCGCGCGCACCATCCTCAAGGAGAACATCCTCGGGGCGTCGTGCGCGCGCGTGTGCCCCGTGGAGGTGCTGTGCGCGGGCGCGTGCGTCTACAACGCGTGGGGCCGTGAGCCCATCGCCATCGGGCGCCTGC
Source organism: uncultured Archangium sp. (assembly GCA_937875615.1). GTDB lineage: Bacteria > Myxococcota > Myxococcia > Myxococcales > Myxococcaceae > Archangium_A. The sequence continues at coordinate 1,053 of CALNBU010000836.1, read as the reverse complement.
AGCGCTTCGCCACCGAGACCACCCTGAACGAGCGCCCGCTGTCGTCGGTGGTCGCGGCGAAGAAGCCGCCGACCGGAAAGCGCGTCGCCATCGTCGGTGCGGGCCCCGCGTCCATCGCCGCGGCCGGGCTGCTGGTGCTGGAAGGTCACCAGGCGGTGCTCTTCGAGAAGAAGGCCGTGCCCGGAGGGCTCAACACGCTGGGCATCGCGCCGTACAAGCAGTCGGCGCTGCAGGCGTTGAAAGAAATCGAGTGGGTGTTCTCGCTCGGGGACATCGAGCTGAAGAGCGGGGTGGAGATCGTCGCGGGCGCCGCCGGCGCGGGGCAGGTGGCGGTGGCCTCGCTGCTCACCGACTACGACGCGGTGTTCCTGGGCCTGGGCCTGGGCCCCGACTCGGCGCTGGGCGCCGACGGAGAAGCGGGCGCGGGCGTGTACGGCGCGGTGGAGCTCATCGAGCGCATCAAGGCCGACCCCGGGGCGTCGGTGGCGGGCGTGAAGCGCGCGCTGGTCATCGGCGGCGGCAACACGGCCCTCGACATCGCGCACGAGCTCAAGCTGCTGGGCATCGACGACGTGGCGATGGTGTACCGCCGCGGCCAGAAGGACATGTCGGGCTACGAGCACGAGCTGGCGCACGCGCGGGAGAGCGGCGTCCGGCTCGTCGAGCACCGCGCGGTGACGACATTTCACCGCGACGCGGCGGGCGCGCTGACCGGCGTCACGCTGGCGCGCACCGAGAACGGCAAGCCCGTCAGCGGCGGTGAAGAGCAGCTCGCCTGTGAGCTGGTGGCGCTGGCCATCGGCCAGGCCACGGCCACCGAGGTGGTCACCGCGCTGCCCGGCGTGCAGCTCGACAAGAAGGGCCGCGTCGTCGTCGACCCGGCCACGCACCGCACCGGCAACGACAAGGTGTGGAGCGGCGGCGACTGCGTCAACGGCGGCAAGGAAGTCGTGAACGCGGTTCAGGAAGCAAAGATTGCCGTGCGCGACATCTGCGCGCGCCTCGCGGGGAGCAAGTGACCCATGGCTGATTTGTCCATCGACTTCTGCGGCA
>CALNBU010000835.1 GCA_937875615.1 uncultured Archangium sp. | reverse complement strand
ACTGCCCATGACCACCTCGCCCGCGCCGCTGGCAATGCTGCGCAGCAGTGATTCGGTCAGGCAGATGCTGCCGGGCGTGGTGACCTGCGCCGCGCGTCGGGCGCAGGTGTTGACGGCGGCGGAGTTGCTGGGGCGGCGGCCGGTGCTCGACGCGCTGGAGCGGCGGTTGGCCAGCCTCAAGCAGGGCATGGCGGTCTCGCTGCTCATCACCGGACCGACGCGCGGAGGCGGCACCACGCTGGCGCAGATCCTGGTCGGCGCCGCGAAGAAGCGGGGGTGCTTCGTCGCCCGGGCCTCGCCAGAGACGACCCGCCCGCTGTCGGCGGTGACGGCCATGCTCTGCCAGTTGGTGGGGCTGGTGCCGGAGGAGCGCTTCGCGCGCCTCGACGCCGCGCTCGAGAAGCTGAAGATTGTCGCCCCGGTGCGCGAGGCGGCGCTGGCGGTGGCGGGCGTGCGGCAGTGGTCGACGCCGCCCACGTCGGGGCAGGCCGCGCACGCGTTGCGGGTGGTGTTGCGGGCCGTCGCCGGCGAGCAGCCCACGGTGGTCATCTTCAACGCGCTCCAGGTGATGGACCAGGCGAGCTTCGACACCTTCGTGACCATGGCCGCGCGGCCCGCGTCGCGGGAGCTGGTGGTGGGCTTCTCCGCGCCCTCGGACCGCGACGAGCTGTTGGCCGGCCTGCAGCAGATTCCGTTGCCGGCGCTGTCGCGCGCCGAGGTGGCGCGGCTGGCCGGCGGCGCGCTGCGGCTGCCCGCTGGCGAGCGCCTCGGCGAGTGGTTGTGGGAGCAGTCCGGCGGCGCGGCCGGCGAGGCCATGGAGCTGCTGTCGTGGCTCGACGAATCGGGTGCCCTGGTGGAGCAGGACGGCGCCATGGAGTTGGCCTCGCACGAGCAGCGCCCGCCCGAGGGCGACGTGCGTCTGGCACGGCTCCCGCTGCTGCCGTTGGCCGACCGGCTGGTGCTGCAGGTGGCGGCCTCGCTGGGGTACCGGGCCGAGGTGTCGACGCTCCGTCGGGCGTCTCCCGAGGCGACGCAGGAGCGGCTC
>CALNBU010000834.1 GCA_937875615.1 uncultured Archangium sp. | reverse complement strand
GCGCTCATGCCCGCCTGGGGCGCCTGCTGAGCCAGCTGGAGCGAGCGCACCAGCCCACCCAACGCCGCGGGCTTGAGCACGATGACGTCGGCGGCCGCGCGGGGATCCTTCTCCAACAGGCGCGGCAGCACGCCCGAGAGCAACATGGTCTCATCGGCGGCGATGCGGCACGGCGCGAAGTGTCGCAGTCGCCGCAGCCCCTCTACGTCGTGAGATCCGACGGGCTGCTCGCAGACCTCCAGGCCGAGCGCCTCCAGCCCGCGCAGCGCCGAGCGGGCGGTGGCCTCGCTCCACCCGCCGTTGGCGTCGAGGCGGATGCGCACGCCCGGCCCCACCGCGCGGCGCACCGCGAGCAGCCGCTGCGCCTCGATGGACAGCGGGCGCGCGGCCACCTTGACCTTCACCACCCCGAAGCCCAGGCGCGCGGCGCTCTCGGCCGAGGCGGCCAGCCCCGCGGCGTCGTCGCCCTCGATGAGAGCGTTGACCGCGAAGTGGGATCTCAGCACCGGCCCCAGCAGGGTCGCCACCAGCACGCCCCTGGTGATGGCGATGTGCTCGAGCAGCGCGCACTCCACCGCGTGGCGCGCGGCGGGCGTGGCCGAGAGCACGTCGACTGCGACCGCCACCTCCTCCACGGTGCTGGGTGAAGACGAGAGCTCGAAGCGCTCCAGCGCGGCGAGCGCGGCCTGCGGCGTCTCGGTGCCGAAGGACGCCATCGGCATGGCGTCGCCGCGACCGGTCACGCCCTGCGCGGTGAAGGCCACGCGAAAGCCGACGCGCTCATCCATGGGGCCCCGCGCGGTCTGAATGGGCTTCTTCAGTCGCAGCGAGAACGGCGTGATCTGCAGCTTCATCGTGACAACCCCACGGCAAAGAGCAGCCCGTACACCATCTGGAGGCGGGCCGTCTCGGCGAGCGCGACGTTGAGCGCCGCGCCCTCCCTGGTCAAGAGGCGCTGCGCTGGGCCGCGCGCCAACGGCAACGCCAACCACGCCAGCAACACCCACGGCGTGGTCAGCCCGCTCCACCACAGCAGCAGAGGCACCAGCGCGCTCAGGGCCAGACAGGTGAGGTACTCCGCCTTCCCGAAGCGGGCGCCGAAGCGCACCACCAGGGTCCGCTTGCCCGCCGCGGCGTCGGTCTTCTCGTCGCGGGTGTTGTTCACCGCCAGCAGCGCCACGCCCAACAGCCCCACCGGCACCGAGGCCACCAGCGCGGCGACGCTGACCGCGCCCACGTGCACGTAGTAGGTGCCGCACACCGCGACGAAGCCGAAGAAGAGGAGCACGAACAGATCTCCCAGCCCGTTGTAGGCCAGCGGGAAGGGACCGCCCGTGTAGGCGTAGCCGGCCAGCAGCGACACCACGCCCACCACCAGCAGCGGCCAGCCGGAGACCGCCACCAGCGCGAGCCCCACCAGGAACGCCGCCGCGAAGCACACCATGGCGCCGGTGAAGACCGCCCGGGGCGTGAGCCAGCCCTGCTGCGTCGCCCGCGGTGGGCCGAGGCGCTCGCCCGTGTCGGCGCCCCGCTTGAAGTCGAAGAAGTCGTTCACCAGGTTGGTGCCGATCTGGATCAAGAGCGCCCCCAGCAGGCACCCCAGCGCCGGCAACGCCTGAAAGTGTCCGTCGCGCCAGGCCAGCGCCGAGCCCACCGCCACCGGCACCGCGCCGGCCACCAGGGTGCGGGGCCGGGCCGCGAGGAACCACGCGCGCAGCGGGGACATCGTCGGCGACCTCTCCACGGCGCTCATGGCGCCAGCTCCCGCGGCTCGTCCGACCACGCGGGCGCGAGGAACGCGCGGAGCTCCGCCGCGTACAGCGCCGGACACTCCAGGTGCGGCGCGTGGCCGATGTCCCTGAAGATGACCCGCCAGGAGAGCGGGAGATCGACGCTCATCTTTCTCGCCAGCCGGGCGTACTTTTCATCGTTGGCGCCCGCCATGAGCAACGTCGGAACCCGCAGGCCATGCAGCGCGGGCCACAGGTCGGGCTGCGCGCCCTGCCCCAGCTCTCTCAGCGCGCCGGCCAGCCCCTCGGCGGTGTGCGCGGTGCGGCGGG
>CALNBU010000833.1 GCA_937875615.1 uncultured Archangium sp. | reverse complement strand
CCCGCGCCGCGCAGCAGGAGGCGCGCGCCGCCCAGGCCGAGGCCCGCGCCAACGCCCAGGCCGCGCGGGGCGGCGGAGAGAGCCGGAAGGTCGGTGAGCTCGAGGCGCGCCTGCGTCAATTGCAGGGTATCGAGCAGGAGTACCGCGCGATGCAGGCCACCGAGATTCAGCTCAAGTCGCGCATCTCCGAGCTGGAGGCGAGGCCCGCGCCCGCGGCGGGCGGCGACGGCGAGCAGCTCAAGGTCGAGAACGCCGCGCTGAAGAAGAAGCTGATGAGCGCGGAGTCGGCCATCGAGGCCGCCGCGTCGCTCAAGGCGAAGGTGGCCCGGCTCGAGGCGCAGCTCAAAGCGAAGAAATAGTCGTGCAGCCGTCTGCGCCAGTCGACCCACTCACCGGGATGCAGGCCGCGCGGCTCGGGGTGTACGTCCACTTTCCATACTGTCTGTCGAAGTGTCCGTACTGCGACTTCGCCTCGACCGCGGCGCGGCACATCGACGACGAGCGCTACACGCGGGCGGTGTTGCGGGAGCTCGAGGCCCGGGTGGCGCCGCTGCGCGGGCGCGAGGTGCACTCCATCTTCATCGGCGGGGGCACGCCCTCGCTGTGGGCGCCCGCCTCGGTGGGCCGGGTGCTCGACGCCCTCGCTTCTTCGCTGCAGGTGACCGCCGGCTGCGAGGTGACGCTGGAGGCCAACCCCGGCGCCGCCGACGCCGAGCGCTTCGCCGGCTACCGGGCCGCGGGTGTCAACCGCCTGTCGATGGGCGTGCAGAGCTTCCAACCCGCGACGCTGACCGCGCTGGGGCGCGGCCACGACGGGCCCACCGCGGTGCTGGCCTACGAAGCGGCGCGGCGGGCGGGCTTCGACAACGTCAGCATGGACTTCATCTACGGCGTGCACGGGCAGACGGAGGCGGAGGTGGAGGCCGACGCCCGCCGCGCGGCGTCGCTGGGGAGCGAGCACCTCTCGGCCTACGCGCTGACGCTCGACAAGGCCTCGCTGGCTCAGGAGGTGCCGCTGGCGAAGCAGCTCCAGCGGGGCGAGGTGCGGTTGCCCGACGACGAGGTGGTGGTGCGCATGCAGCGCATCGTGCGCGACGTGTTCCGCGGGCAGGGCTTCGAGCGCTACGAAATCTCGAACTACGCGAAGCCGGGCCCGCCACAACACCCTCTACTGGACCGGCGGCGAGTACCTCGCGGTGGGCTGCGGGGCCACCGGCTTCGTGCACACCACCCGGTACTCGAATCACCGCAGCGCCGAGAAGTACCTCGCCGCGGTGGAGCAGGGCGGGCTGCCGGAGGCCGGGCAGGAGCCGCTCACGGGCGTCGAGCTCTTCGGAGAGCGCCTCTCCATGGGCCTGCGGCTGACCAGCGGCGTGGACCTCGACGCGGTGTGCGCCGCCTGGGGACAGGACCCCGCGGCGCGCGCGGTGACGGTGCGTCACCTGGTGTCCGCTGGTATGGCGCGCCTGACGTCTGGGCGGCTGGCGCTCACGGATGAGGGAATGGACGTCCACTCCGCCATCGCCGCGCGGGTGATGTGAAGCCATGAGCGGACTGTTCCAGTGGATGCTGCTGACGCTGTTCACCGGGAGCCCCATCGGCTCGGCGGTGATGCTGATTCTCTTCTGGTTCATCGTCGACCGCTTCACGTTGGGCGTGCTGCCGGACCCGCTCCGGTCGCTGGCGCGCTACCGCCGGGCCTGGGCGCTGGAGCGGCTGCTGCGCGTCAACCCGCACGACCGCCGCGCGAGGCTGGAGCTCGCCGAGCTGTACGTGGCGCGGAACAAGGGCCGCGCGGCGGTGGACCTGCTGCGGCCGAACCTGGAGCAGGGCGAAGACGACGTACAGACGGCGGTGGCCATGGGCGAGGCCTGCCTGCAGGCCGGCTACGTGGAGCAGGGCGAGCGGCTGTTGGCGCACGCCGAGGAGCTGTCGCCGGAGTTTCGGGTGGGCGAGGTGTTCCTCATCCGTGGGCGGTACCGGCTCCAGCGCGGCGACTTCGAGGGCGCGAAGGTGGCGCTGCAGCAGTTGGTGCGGCTCCGCCGGGGGACGGTGCGCGGGCGGGTGCTGCTGGCGAACGCG
>CALNBU010000832.1 GCA_937875615.1 uncultured Archangium sp. | reverse complement strand
AGCCGCTCTCCGGGCTGTACACCTCGACCCAGGCGTGGGCGTCGCCCGCCCGCACCACGTACCAGTTTCCGATCAGCTCTCCGCCGTAGAAGCCGCCCACCACCCGCGCCGGGACGCCGCGCGCCCGCAGCAGCACCGCCAGCGCGGTGGCGAAGTGCTCGCAGTGGCCAGCCTTGCGAGAGAAGAGGAAGTCGGCGAGCGGATCGTCCGCGTCGGAGAGCTCCAGCGAGTACTGGAGGTTGCTGCGCAGCCAGCGCTCCATGGCGCCGGCGACCCTCCGCGGCTCGGTCTCGCCGCCGGCGAGCTGCGCTGCGAGCTGCAGCACGCGTGGGTCGACGCGCTCCGGGAGAGATCGCATGGCGGCCAGCCGCTCCGGCGTCTCCGGCTCGCCGCCAAAGTCTTCGCGGCTGATGACGGTGTAGGTGAAGGCGTTTCCCTCGGAGGCCAGGTGCACCTCTTCGTACTCGGACTCCACCAACTGGGCCGGGCGGGGGACCCCGGTGGTGATGGCGAAGGCCGGGCCGAACATCACCGGCGACGAGAGCCCCACCAGGGTGCGCGAGGCGTAGCCCGGCAGCAGCTCGATGCGCTGCACGAGGTTGCGTGTGCCACCTTCGCCCAGCATCACCCGCGGCGCGGGCGGCTTGTCGGTGCCGCTGCCCCGCCACTCCCGGCCATCGAAGACGTCGAAGTGCCGGCCCACCCAGTAGCGGTCGAGGCGCGTGGCGCGCGGGGCGGGCTCGAGCTTCGCGCGCAGCACGATGCGGGCGCTGGTCTTGATGTCGCCGCCGCCACCCAGCCGCACGCGGTCGGTCATCCCCGTGGTTCCGCCGACCAGCCCCGGCCCCTGGTTTCGCGAGGCGACGTTCCAGGAGAGCCGGGGGAAGAGCACGAAGAAGGCGACGCCGCCCAGCAGCGCCACCGTCACGCCGAGGCTCACCTGCCGCAGCACCGGCGAGAGCGGCAGGGCCTCATCGCGCTCCTCGGGGCCCTCGATGACGGTGAGGCCGAGCGTCAGGCAGCCGAAGGTCCCGAAGGCCAGCAGACACAGCGCGTACCAGATGTCGCCAGAGAGCGCGGCGGCGCCGGCGATGAGCAACAGCGAGACCAGCAGCACCTGCTGGTTGGTGGCGCGCGAGGGCTCGGAGATGAGCCGGTGGCCGGTGACCAGGGTGGCGAAGGCCACGGCGGCCACCACCAGGTCCATCGCGCCGCGGAACACCAGCCCGAAGAGCACCGCGGCGGTGCCGAGCAGCACCACCACCGACCAGAAGGGCTGCCCGGTGAGCGGGCGCCTGCCCAGCACGCTCAACAGGAAGCAGCCCGAGAAGAGCACCATCACCGGCAGGGGCAGCGAGCCCGAGCCCGCCACGGCGATGAAGGAAGACAGCGCGGCGAGATCCCGCAGGCGCAGTCGCAGGGCGCGGCGTCGCTCGAGGTTCATGAGCGCGGCGCCTCGAAGCCCAGCATGGCCAGCGCCGAGAGGACGCGGCGCTCATGGCCGGGGCCGGAGGCGGGTCGGAGCCGATGGTGCCCGGCGACCAGCCCCACGTCGTGGCCGGCGCTCAGGAGCTGGTGGGTGAGGGCCGCGGTCTCTTCGCAGGCGCGCTCCAGCGCCTCGCCAGCGGCGGCCTCCACGTGGAGGGTGTATTGGTGGCGGTCGTCGCGCTCGCGCTCGACCTTGATCAGCTTTCCCAGCGCGGCCGACTTCTTCCAGTGCACGCCGCGGGCGTCCTCGCGCTCACCCAGCTCCCGGAGCCCGTGCAGATCACCCGCGCCGTGGCGGTGGTGCGGCGTGCCCTGCTCGCCGGTCTGGAGCCCGGGGTCGGCGCGCGGCGGCTCGCAGGTGAAGCCCCGGCGCGGCCACACCAGCAGCGCGTCTTCGACGTCGAAGGTGCGCGACTTCTCGAAGAGGCCGAAGGGGAAGCTGGTGGTGACGCGGATTCGGCGCAGCGTCAGCGGGCCCCGGCGCGGCGCGGTCATGTCGGCGCGGGCCACCCAGGGCGTCCCCGCCGTCACCGTCGGCACCCATGCATGGTCAGCGTCACGGTCTGCCCCGTTCGCAGCGCGAAGGGCTCGGTGGCCCACACGCCGTCGGGGAGCAGGCGCCGCACCCGCAGGTCCTTCACCACGCGCTCCGACAGCACGCCCGAGAGCACGATGAGGGCGAGCATGAAGCCCAGCACCAGGTAGAGCAGGTTGTTGCCGGTGTTGAGCGCGCCGACGCCGATGCCCACCGTCAGCACCAGGTAGACCCGGCCCACGGGGGTGACCTTGAGCGAGCGGCGCCAGTCGGCCGACTTCTTCTGCTTCTTCGGGCGAGCCCCGGTCGTAGCCAGCGGCGGAGCAGCTCGGTCACCAGGTGAGCGGCCTCGTCGCGGGCGAAGGCGCCCTGCGCCGAGGTCTTGAGCAGCAGCCGGTGGGCCAGCGCGGGCACGGCGATCTCCCGCAGATCTCCGGGGGTGACGAAGGCGCGGCCCTCCCACAGCGCCAGGGCGCGAGCGGCGGCGGTGAGCGAGAGCACCGCGCGGGTCGACACGCCGCGCTCGACCTCCGGGTGTTCGCGGGTGGCGGTGGCCACGCGCACCGCGTACTCGGCCACCTCGCGCGGCAACGTCACCGCGTCGGCCGCCTGCTGGAGTCGGGTGAGGGTGGCGGCGTCGGCCACCGGCTTGAAGCTCAGCAGCGGATCTTCGCGGCGGCTGACCAGCAGCTCCGTTTCAACCTCGGGAGGGAGATGACCCAGCGAGAGCCGCAGCAGGAAGCGATCGAGCTGGGAGTCGGGCAGCGGGTAGGTGCCGCTGAGGTCGAGCGGGTTCTGGGTGGCGATGACCGCGAAGGGGCGGGGCAGCGCGTGGGTGACGCCGTCGAGGCTCACCTGGCCCTGGGCCATCGCCTCGAGCAGGGCGGACTGGGTGCGCGGCGGGGCGCGGTTGAGCTCGTCGGCCAGCACCAGCTGGTGGAAGATGGGGCCCCGGCGGAACTCGAACTCGCCCTTCGTCTGCAGGAAGACCTGCGCCCCGAGGATGTCGCTGGGCAGCAGATCCGCGGTGAACTGCACGCGGGAGAAGCTCAGCGAGAAGCTGCGCGCCAGGCCCTCCGCCAGCGTGGTCTTCCCCACGCCGGGCACGTCCTCCAGCAGCAGGTGCCCGCGGGCCACGAGGCAGGTGAGCGCCAGCTTGACCTGCGCGTCCTTGCCCAGCACCAGCTGGCTCAGGTGTCGCTGCAGGGTCTCCAGAAGGTCCCGAGGTGTTTGTGACATCGTGTGTACGCGACTCAGTGTAATGGGCAGCCCTCGTCCATGGGTCGAATTCGCGTCCTGAGCGAAGATCTCATCAACCAGATCGCCGCCGGCGAGGTGGTGGAGCGCCCGGCGAGCGTGGTGAAGGAGCTGGCGGAGAACGCCATCGACGCCGGCGCCACCCACGTGCGGGTGCTGCTCTCGGAGGGCGGGAAGACCGCCATCTCGGTCATCGACGACGGGCACGGGATGTCGCGCGAAGACGCGGTGTCCAGCCTCGGCCGGCACGCCACCAGCAAGCTGGTCGACGCCGACGGCCTCTTCAACATCCTCACCAAGGGCTTCCGCGGCGAGGCCATCCCCTCCATCGCCTCGGTCTCGCGCTTCACGCTCACCACCAGCGAGCCCGACCAGGTCTCGGGCTCGCGGCTGCACATCGAGGGCGGCGGCGCGCCGACGGTGGAAGACGCGCCGGCGCCGGGCGGCACGCGGGTCGACGTGAACGATCTGTTCTTCAACGTGCCCGCGCGGCGCAAGTTCCTCAAGCGCGAGTCGACGGAGCTGACCCAGTGCGAGGAGGCCGTCACCCGACTGGCGCTGGCGCACCCGGAGGTGGCCTTCTCGCTCTCGCACGGAGAGAAGAGGCTGATCACGGCCCCCGCGACCCCCACCCGACCCAGGGAGCGCATCGCGGCGCTGCTGGGCGCGGAGGTGGAGCCGCACCTGCTGGAGGTCGACGAGCGCCGACTGGGCATTCACGTGCACGGCTTCATCGCCTCGCCGGAGTTCACGCTGGCCACCGCGCGGGCCATGTACACCTTCGTCAACCGTCGCTACGTGAGGGACCGCGGCGTCAACTCGGCGGTGCAGCGCGCCTTCCAGGACAACCCCCCGCCGGGGCGCCAGCCGGTGTGCGCGCTCTTCATCGACGTCGACCCGGCGTCGGTGGACGTCAACGTGCACCCTCAGAAGCTCGAGGTGCGCTTCGCGGATCCGCGCATGGTGCAGGACGCGCTGTTGGCCGCGGTGTCGCGCGCGCTCCAGGCGGCGCCCTGGCGGCAGGCGCAGGCTCCGGTGGAGGGCGTGCACGCGCACTACGAGCTGGCGGTGGACCGCTTCCTCTCGCGGATGCAGGACGAGCCCGGCGCCGCGTTGGCGCCGCCCGCGGTGGCGGAGGCCTCGGGCCCGTTCGGCACCGCGCGCCCCGGCCTCAATCAGGCGCCGCCCGAGGGCTTCTTCGCCTCGCTCCGCTTTCTGGGCGAGCTGGGCCGACGCTTCTGGGTGTGTGAAGGGCAGGGCGGCTCGCTGCTGGTGCTGGATCCGCGCGCGGTGCACGAGCGGGTGGTGCTGCAGGCGCTGCGGGCCCGCTTCGCGCGCGGTGAGCTGGCCCGCGAGAGCGCAGGGCTGTTCTCGAAGGTGCTGGAGACGCCGACGGCGGCGCAGATCCTCGGGCAGGCCGAGCGCCTCCGGAGCTGGGGCGTGGAGGTGGAGGACTTCGGCGCCGGCAGCCTGGCCCTCAAGCGCGCCCCCGCGGAGCTGGAGCGCTCGGACGCGACCGAGTGGCTCCCCCGGCTGGCGGTGGCGCGCGACGACGACGACGCGCTGCGGACGCTGGCCCACGCCGCGGCCTCGGCCCCGTTGCGCCAGGTGACCCACGACGAGGTCCGCGCGCTGCTGCGCCAGCTCGACGCCGCGGACTTCTCGGTGGAGGCGCTGCGCTCGACGGTGGTGGTGGCGAACACCCCGCTGCTGGAGCTCGAGGCGCGGACCCGCGGGTAGAAAACTTGCGGAGGCCTCGCGCGCCGCTACGGTCCGCTGCACGCCTGTAGCACTCCGCCGGGGAGATCTGCCCGGTGCACCTGGGAGACTCCGATGACCGAACTGGCTCACGCCTCACAGCTGGTGCCCGCGGGCTACGCCGAGAAGGCGATGGCGTCGCTGATGCAACTCCACGGCGAGCTGATGGACGAGAAGGAGCGTCGCGTCGAGCTGTTCCGTCGCCTGATGGAGAAGGAGCAGGCGCTGGCGGAGCTCAAGATGTACGTGAAGATGCTCGAGGAGAAGCTGGCGCCTCCGGCCGTCTCGCGCGAGCCCCTCGCCGCGGTGCCGGCCACGCCGCCGCCGGTCCCCCCTCGTCCGCCGCGGGTCGCGATGCAGGGTCGCCCCGGCGTGGTGGAAGGCTGGAAGAGCTGGTGAGCCGCGGGTTGTCGCTGGCCCTGCTGCTCCTGGCGAGCGGCGCGCAGGCCTCCTCCATCGACGGCGCCGGGCGCATCTCCATCGGCGGCGGGCTGCGGTGGGTCCCCAACTGGTGGTTGGTGGAGCGCGCGGCGGAGGCCGGTACGCCGGTCGTCGATCATCTGCAGCTCGGCCCCTCGGGCATTGCCAGCTTCGGCTACGGCGTGGCCGCGTGGCTGGAGCTGGCCATCGATCTCTTCGTGGGCTGGGAGCAGTTCTCGACGCTCCAACCGGACGGCGCGAAGAACGTCTACAGCTCGTTGATGGGCGCGGGCATGGTGGGTGCGCGGCTGGTGGGCAAGCAGCTGTGGGGGCCGGTGAGCCCCTGGCTGACCGCGCAGGGCGGCGCGCTCTTCAGCTCGCTGGCGGGGCCGGGCATCGACAACGGCGAGGTGCTGGCGCCGGCCTTCGCCGCGGGCGGGGGCCTCGACGTGCAGCTGAGCGATCGCTACGGGCTGTCCTTCGACGTGCGCTACGTGTACGGGCGCAACTACCTCGAGGGTATTTCGGGCATGAACGTGGGCGGGGTGATGGGCACGCTCTCGTTCGTCATCTTCTTCCCGCCGGAGCCGAAGCGTGAGCTCGTGGTTCCCGGCTTCTGATAGAGGCTCGTCTGGTCATGGCTGAACTGTCGCCCGAACTGCAGAAGGTCTTCGATGAGTTGCGCCGCGAGGTCATCGAGTCGCGCAACATGACCATCAAGACCGACAACGCGCTCAAGTCGCTGCACGCAGAGCTCAAGAACGTCTCCAGTCACCAGGAGGCGTTCCAGCGGCGCACCTGGTTCTCGAACGGCGCGGCCTACATGCTGTTCGTCGGGCTGGCGGTGGCCGGCGCGGTGCTGGTCAGCGGGGCCCGCGCCGCGGCCGCCAACGCCGAGCGCGAGCGCCTCGAGAAGCAGGTGCTGGAGCTCAACACGACCATCGAGAAGCTGCGCGCCGACGCCAGCGCGACCCTGGCGGCCGATCAATCGGCGCTGCAGGTCTACAAGCAGATGACCACGCTGCCCGGTGACGAGCGGCTCAAGGGCGTCGACGCGCTGGCGCGGGTCGATCAGGCGCGCCTGTCTCCGTTCGCGCGGCTGGCGCTGCAGGAGCGCTCGGTGCTGCTGCGCAAGGAGATCGGCGGCGCGGTGCTGGAGAAGGGGCGCACCGCCTTCCGTCGCTCCGACTGGGCCGAGGCCATCACCCAGCTCTCGCGCTACCTGTCGATGGACCCGCCGGAGGAGGACGCGGTCGACGCGTCGTTCTACCTGGGCAACGCCTACTTCCAGTCGCGCAAGTACGCCGAGGCGGTGGAGCCGCTCTCGCGCTTCATCGACGGCGACAAGAAGGCCCGGCTGCGCGACTTCGCGATGCTGATGCTGATGCAGTCGCACGACATGACCGGCAACAAGGACAAGGCCGTCGCGCTGGCCCGCGAGGCGCAGTCGCTGTACCCGGGCAGCGAGTTCCGCGGGCAGTTCAACGCGCGCCTCTCCCGCTCCAACACCAGCCAGTCGGCGCCCGCAGCGCAATGAGCACGGTCGACCCACGGGATCCCCGCTTCAGGTCCGCGCGGCGCGTGGTGTTGGGGCTCTACCTCGCCTTCGCGGTGCTGTTCTCGTGTCTGGTCATCTTCAGCGTCTTCAAGTCGGTGCTGGCGATGAGCCCGTCGCGTCCGGCGGCGACGGGGCAGCTCTCCGAGGTGGAGTGCACCACCGGCGCGCGGCGCCTGTTCTACGAGCTCGATCATCGTCGGCAACAGGCGGCGCAGGGGAAGGACGTGGCCCACGCCGACCAGGGCTTCCTCGAGTTCCGCATCGAGTGGTTGACGCGGATGCGCGCGCTCGAAGCGCAGTGTGGGCTCGAGGCGCGGCCGTCGCTGCGCGCGACCTTCGGCGCGCTGGAGCGGGTGCTCGACCTCTACACCACCTCTTCGGTGCAGTTCGCCGGCGGGGTGGGGCCGGCGGTCGATGAGCTCAAGTCCCGCCTCGGCGAGCCCTGAGCGTCACTTGTTGAACCAGATGCCGACCTGCTCGCCCGTGCGCCCCACGGTGATGAGGATGGCGTCGAAGCGGGCCTTCACGCCCTTGATCTGACCGCCGCCCTTCCTGGGGAGCGCCCAGGTCCCCTGCGGGGTGAAGACGATCTGCATCCGCAGGCCCTGCGCCGCGGCCTGGCGGGCCATCATCGCCGGGTTCCAGCCGTCGGGCAGGACCGAGTCGATGCGGAGGTAGGGCATCACCGGGCTGCCGTTGGCGTCGGTCTTGGCGGGGGCCCCGTGCGTGAGGCCAAAGGAACCCCCGGCGAAGAAGGGCGTGACGTTCATGATGAACTCGCCCGGCACGCGCATCTCCCCCATCGAGAGCACCTGCGCCGTCTCCTCGGTGACGATCATGTAGAACTTCTTGCCGGTGGCCCCTTCCCGGTAGGCCTTGGCGTTCTTCTCGCACTCCGCTCCGCCCAGCAGCTTCGAGCCACAATCACCCACGTACTTTTCGATGAAGCCGCTCAGTCCGCCCAGCGCCTCCGCCTGGTCGCGGAGCTTCGCGAAGCGCGGGTCGACGTCTGCGAAGGCCACGGTCGAAGCCAGAGTCAAAAAGAAAGCTGCTGATTTCATTTGATAGTTCTCCATGGAAAGTAAGCCTGGGTGAGAATTTGCCTACATCTGCGCACTCTGTACGCTCCTGGTCGCAATCAACCCTCCTTGAAGGAGCACGAAGTGACAGACCGTCGGCAGAACTTGAGATTCGACAAAGTTTTCACGGTGTACCTCAGTACCGCTGACGGCATGACGAGAGGCATCGCGAGGAACATCAGCACCTCGGGGCTCTTCGTCGAGACGCGGGAGTCGCTGCCGCTCGGCGGGCGCATCAAGGTGACCTTCACGGCAGAGGACGGCACCGAGATGACGGCGCTGTGCGAGGTGCGCTACCAGGGGGCGCTGAACTACGGCAGCGGTGAAGAGGTCGCGGGGACACGGGGGGCTGGTCTACGAATCATCGCCTACGAGACGAAGGAGGACCAGCCGCTTCTCCTCGTCGATCGTGAGCGCGTGCTGCACTGACGTAAAGGAACGGGCGGCCCACCGTGAGCGCGAAGCCCACGGCGGACCGCCCGGGTACCGCGGTTACTGCGAGAAGCCTTCGAGCTGGTAGTGCGCCTCGATGCGCTTGAGCGCGAGCACCATGGCCGCGCAGCGCGTGTCGACCACCTTGCCGATGGTGAAGGCGCGGCTGTCGTGGAGGTCCGTGCGCCGCGGGGTGTTGCGCGCGATGTCACGGATGATGCGGTAGTTCTTCTTGAGCGCGTGCTCGAGCTTCTGGTCGACGTCCTTCTCGGTCCAGGCCTCCATGCGCTTGTTCTGGATCCACTCGTAGTACGAGACGGTCACGCCGCCGGCGTTGCAGATGATGTCGGGGATGATGTCGACCTTCCGGCGCTCCAGCACGCGGTCGGCCTCAGGCGTGGTGGGGCCGTTGGCGCCCTCCGCCACCAGCTTCACCTTGAGCTTCTCGGCGATCTCCGCGGTGATCTCTCCGCCGAGCGCCGCCGGCACCGCGAAGTCGGCCTGCGTCTCCCAGAAGTCAGTCTTGGAGATGGCCTGCGCGCCGGGGAAGCCCTGCACCGAGCGCTTGAGGTTCTTCGGGTTGTCGCTCACGTAGCGCTGCAGCTCGCCGGCGTCGATGCCGTTCATGTTGCAGATGGAGCCGTCGGCGTCGTTCACCGCCACCAGCTTCGCGCCCATGTTCTGGAGGATGACCGAGGCCCAGGAGCCCACGTTGCCGAAGCCCTGGACGATGAAGGTCTTGCCCTTGAGCGACTCCTTCTTCTCGTCGAAGTAGTCCTCGATGGTGAAGGCCACGCCCTGCCCGGTGGCCTTGTTGCGCCCCTCGGAGCCGCCGATGCGCACGTCCTTGCCGGTGATCACCCCGCGCATGTTGTGGCGCTCGCGCTCGCCGTCGGAGAACTGCCGGAGGAAGAGCGCCATGATCTCGGAGTTGGTGCCGACGTCGGGCGCGGGGATGTCGATGTTCGGCCCGATCATCGACTTGAGCTTGTACATGAAGCGCAGGGAGATGGACTGCAGCTCCTCCTTGCCGTACTGGCGCGGGTCGAGCTGGATGCCGCCCTTGCCGCCGCCGAAGGGGACGTCGGCGATGGCGGTCTTCCAGGTCATCTCGGCGGCCAGCGCCTTGAAGAGGTCGAGCGACACCTCGCGGTGGTAGCGGATGCCGCCCTTGTACGGGCCGCGGGCCTGGTTGTGCTGCACGCGGTAGGCCTTGAAGCGCTCGATCTCGCCGGGCACCAGCTTGTAGAAGCCGCCGTCTTCGAGCCGGAGGTAGCCGTCGTCGATGTGCACGTCGGAGCCGAGCAGCGCGCGGCCGTTCAGGATGATCTTCCCGTCGAAGAGGCGCTCGAGGCCGTTGGCGTCGCGCACCTTGGTCACCGGCAGGTCCGCGTAGGGCTTCGACTCTTCGGCCGACACCGGCACCAGGCGATCCTTCAGCTTCGCCGTGACGTAGAAGATGTGCTCGTAGTCGGGTTCCTCGAGCTCGAGCCTCACGCGCGAGTCGAGGTTCATCGCGTCTGCGGCGCGGTGAAAGATCTCCATCGCCTCGGTGTAGAGGGTCTTGCGCGGCTGCGGAGCGGGTGCCCGCATGAAGTTTTCTTCGGCCATGTGTTCCTCGTGAATGCGCGGCCCGGAAGGGAGCAGCGGCACGCGCTGAGTAGTGGTGGCCACGATGACTCGCCAAGGAAAAAGGGACGTCTCGCCGCGTCACGATTGTGCGTCAAATCAACGGGCGTTCAGGCGTTGAGATGTGTTCGATGAGCTGCGCGCTTCGCGGCGCGTCTGCCTCCTCAGGAGGCGGCCCAAACTGCCAGTTGCTCTCCATCGGAGCGTCTGCTACTTCGCCCGCGCCTTTCACGCCGAAATAGCTCAGGGGCAGAGCAACTGATTCGTAATCAGTAGGTCCCCGGTTCAATCCCGGGTTTCGGCTTCGGCATACGGGCAGCACCTCCTCAATCGGAGGTGCTGCCCGTGAAGTCTCCCCGTCCTCTCTCCACCGTCGCGGCCGTCGAGCTCGACAAGGCCGCGCGCGGCCTGCGCCCGCCCGTCACCGCCGCCGAGTTGGCGCACTACGAGCGGCTGCTGCGCGCCGCGGCCAAGAAGCTTGGCCCGCTGGTGCCGCGCGAGGTGCAGCCGTGAGGCGCCTCTCTCGTCAGCAGTTGCGCGCGCTGTCCACTCTATCTGCCGGCGTCGAGTCGATGGCGTCGCTGGCGAAGACGCTGGGCGTGGCCCGCGCCTCCGTCTACCCACTGGTGCACCGCCTGGCGGCGCTGGGCCTCGTGACGACGGAGTTCCCTCC
>CALNBU010000831.1 GCA_937875615.1 uncultured Archangium sp. | reverse complement strand
GACCACCTCCGAGGTCTACGCGGCCGACCAGTTGTTCGCCACGCTCGACCCGACCCTGCGCCGGTTGGAGCTGGACGATCTGGGGCCGGTGGTGCTGGCCTACGCGGCCGGAATCCTCTTCGGCAACCTCCCCGGGCTCCACCTCGACGAGCACTTCGGTCAAGACCTCGCCGGTGGCGCGGTGCTGCTCGCGGTGCCGCTGCTGCTGTTCACCACCGACCTCAAGGCGTGGCTCAAGCTGGCGCGGCCGCTGCTGCTGTCGTTCCTCTTCGCCTGCATCGCCGCCGTCATCGCCGCCGCGGCGGTGGGCTGGGCCTTCCGCCACGAGACCGACGAGTGGTGGAAGGTCGCCGGCATGCTGGTGGGCGTCTACGTGGGCGGCACCGCCAACATGTCGGCGGTCGGGCTGGCGCTGGAGACGCGGCAGGAGACCTTCGTGGTGCTCAACACCGCCGACGTCATCTGCGGCGGCGCCTACCTCTTCTTCCTCTTGTCGGTGGCGCAGCGGCTGCTCTCCACCGTGTTGCCGCGCTTCTCGCTGGTGCTGCGTGACGAGGGCCCGGGCACCAGCGCCGCGCCCACCGTGCGCACGCGGGCGCTGGCCCTGAGCATCGCGGCGGTCTGCGTGGGCCTGAGCGTGGGGCTCTCATTGGCGCTGCTGGGCAGCCTGCACATCGGCGTGGTGATGCTGGGCATCACCACCCTGGGCATCGCCGCCTCGCTGGTGCCCGGCGTCCGCCGGTTGCCGGGGAGCACCGAGGTGGGCGACTACGCGCTGCTGGTGTTCTGCGCGGCCATGGGCTCGCTGGCCGACGTGAGCCGGGTCAACGGCGCCAGCCTGATGTTGCTGGCCTTCGTCGCGCTGGTGATGGTGCTGGCGGCCTTCCTCCACTTCACGCTGTGCGCGGTCTTCCGCATCGACGTGGACACCGCCCTCATCAGCAGCGCCGCCACCATCTTCGGGCCGCCCTTCATCGGGCCGGTGGCGGCGGCCCTCGGGAACCGCGCGCTGGTGGGCCCCGGCCTGACGCTGGGACTGATGGGCATCGCCCTGGGCACCTACCTGGGGCTGGCCACCGCGTGGGCGCTGCGCGCGCTCGGAGGTTGAGCCGCGACGCTCACCGGCCGGCTCGCCACCTGCGCCGGGTCAGCGCGGCGCTCCAGGCCACCAACGCCATCCACCACCCGCCGCCGGCCAACGCGGTGGCGCGGCAACCACAACCGCTCTCGGGAGGCGGCGACACGTCCTGGGCGCCGGCGTCAGGGACACCTGCGTCGACGGCGCCGGCATCGACCGCGCCGGCGTCGACGCACGAAGCGACGTGGCTGCACGTCCCCTCGCTGCACGTGTCCTGGGTGCAGGCATCGCCGTCGTCACACTCCATGGCCGAACGACAACACGCGGGCGTTCCTGGAAACACCGACGCATCCTGGTCGTCGCAATCTCCTCCCACCTCGACCAGGTCAGCCGCCGGCGCGGCGAACACCCCGGGCTCCGCGCCGTAGCCGTCACCGTCGGCGTCCACGAAGCGGTGCGCCCAGTCGAGCGTGGCCTCGTCGACCGTGGCGTCGGTGGGCGTGGTCCACGCGGGCGGCGTCACCCGGGCGACCATGCTCCCGGCGGCGAGCGGCTCCGGCACGGGCGCCGTCACCTCGAACTGGAGCCCGCCCGAAGCAGGAAGCGCCAGCGGCCCCGAAGGTGCGCCAGCGCCATTCGCCGCAGGGCAGACCGCCGTCGCCTGCGCGGTGCAGCGCCAGGTGCTCGCCGGGCCCCAGCTGGGCGCGGCAGAGAAGGCCAGCGAGTTCAGCGCGAAGTCACCGGCGTTGGTGACGTCGACGCGGTACCGGATGGACTCTCCCACGGGAGCGCGGTCGAGGGCCTGGGCGGTGACGCGCAGGTCCGCCGGCAACACCGTGTACTCGCTCGAGGGCACCGGTGCGCGATTCTGTGACCCCACGCACGCACCGGAGGCCTGCACCACCAGCGCGTAGGGCAGCTCGACGCTGAAGTCGAGATATGAGGGCGCCATCGGCACCCGGAGCACGCTGACCTTCGCGCCGCCCGGGAGGACCACGTTGACCGCCAGCAACGCGCGCGAGACGGTGGCGCCACCCGGCGTCTGGAGCGACTCGCCGGCCAGGGGCGCCCCGTTGACGTTCACCTCCGTACCCGAGGCGGTCCACACCACCTCGATGAAGTCGCCGCCAGCCTTGACCGCGACCTTGAAGGTCGCCGTCGCGCCACCCAGGTACGGCCGACGCCACATGTGCACGTCGAGCACGCCCGGGATGCGCGCGACCCGGAAGTAGCCTTCGAGGTGCTGCGGGTCGAAGGTGGCGCCGGCGAAGTTCGTCATCGACGACGCCGAGGTCGAACAGGTCGCGGCCTGCGCCACCCGCGGCATGCCCGCAACCAACGCCACGACCCACAGCAGGACCCTGACGACATATTGGCTCCGGTGCACGCGCACCACGTGCCACAGCCACGGAAACGGGACAAGAACCTGCCCTGCATCGATGGATCGTTGCGGCTCAAACCAATGCGGTGTTGAGTCGCGGCATGCCCGACCGCATTGGCTCCCCGTCTTCGCAGGTTCGCTCTCCCACCTTGCCCGAGCGCGCCCGGCAGCCCGAGGTGCCGGCCCCGCCGCAGGTCTCCCGCTTCTCCACGCGCGCGCTCGAGAACGTCGCCGGCGGCAACAGCGAGAGCTTCTCCTCGCTGCCGCGCATCGCCGGTCCCAACCCCGCGCGCGCCGAGGCCGTCGACGCGGTGGGCCACGCCGAGCGCGCGTACACCGCCGCCCGCGGCGAGGTGGACCGCCTCAACGCCAGCCTCGAGCAGGCGCTGCGCACCGCGCCCGGGCTGCGCGACCCCGAGGCGGCCGAGCGCTTCCGCGCCGCCTA
>CALNBU010000830.1 GCA_937875615.1 uncultured Archangium sp. | reverse complement strand
CTCGCGCGTCTCTCCGAAGTGGTCGAGGTCCGTCGGGGCCCACGCCACGTCGAGGCCGCGCTCGCGCGCCGCGGTGACGAAGCGCTCGGTGGGCTCGAAGAGCTCGAACAGGTCTCTGCGCCCGGCGGTGATGAACACGCGACCAGAGAGCGACGCCACGTCCCCGGCCAGCAGCGCCCGTGGGCTGTGCGCCTTCCAGCGGGCGTGGACCTGCGGGCGCAGCGCGCCAGCGTGGTCGAACAACGACGCTCCATCGGACCAGCTGGCGGCCCAGCTGGTGAACTGCCCGCGGCCTCCCAGCCTCTGCTCCGCGCGCGCCCAGTGCCACCACTTCGCCTTCGGCTGGCCACGGTCATCGAGCAGCCAGGCGTCGAGGTCGAGCGGGTCGGGTGAGCTGACGCCCACCGCGTCGAACGACGTCGGGTGCCTCAGCGCGAGCGAGAGCGCGTTCCAGCCGCCGGTGGAGTGGCCGAACACGGCGCGCCGGCCCGAGGTGCGGTAGCGGCGGCACCCGGATGGCGTAGCCGTCGAGCCGCCCCTCGAGCTCCGGCAGCACCCGCCGCAGCACGTAGCCCTCCCAGTCTCCGAGGTGGGGCGACGAGGCCAGGTAGCTGGTTCCCTCGGGGATGCGCGTCTCGACGCCCACCAGAATCACCGCCTGTCGTGCCGCCGCTTCATCGAAGAGGAAGCGCGCACCGAAGCCATCTTGTCGCTCGTCGTGGCCGGAGAAGCCCGGCAGCGCCAGCACCAGCGGGTAGCGGCGCTCCGGTGAGGTCGCGTAGTCGGCGGGCAGGTACACGCAGAGGGCGTGGCGCCCGTCGTCGCCGGCGCGGCGCAGCTCCGGCGCGTCGAGCCACATCCGCTCCAGCCGCGGGCCGCTGCAGGGGGCCGGGCGCGTTGGGTGGAGCGAGGCGGGCGCGGAGATTTCCACCGTCCCCGAGGCAGGGAGCCGCGCGAAGACCAGCGGTGAGTCCAACACCGCGTCGAGGCCGTCGCCGCGCGCGTCGAGGTACACGGCGGCGTGAGACGCGGCGCCGGTGGCGGGGAAGCGCAGGGTAAGGGTGTCTGGCGCGCCGTCGAGGTCCGTGAGGCGCTCGACGCGCTCCAGCACGGTGAAGATGTGCGCGAGGTCCCGGTGCAGCCCGGCGTCGACCTCCGCGTCGTCGAAGCGCACCGCCGAGAGGACGCCGCGGTCCTCGACGCCGGGGGGCAGCTTCACCCGCAGCGTCACCCCCGGCGGCGTGGCGGCGGGCGTGTTGGCGCAGCCGACGAAGCACGAGACGAAGAAGAGGGCGGTGGCTCGTCGCATGACGCCGGCTCTACCAGCGCGCAGCTGAAGTAAGGAGGCGCCATGAAGACCATCTTGCTGACGGGCGCCACCAGCGGCATCGGCTACGAGGCGTCGGTGGCGCTGGCGCGCGAAGGGCACCGCGTGGTGATGGTGGGCCGCGACGCGGAGAAGACCGCGCGCTGCGTGGCCGAGGTGAAGGCCCGCAGCGGCTCGACGGCGGTGGAGTCGCTGCTGGCGGACTTCACCTCGCTCGCGTCGGTGCGGGCGTTGGCGGCCGCCTTCCTCGAGCGGTACGACCGCCTCGACGTGCTGGTGAACAACGCGGGCACCGTCTACAGCGCGCGCACGGTGACCGGCGATGGCTTCGAGGCCACCTGGGCGGTGAATCACCTCGCCGGCTTCCTGCTGACGGAGCTGCTGCGCGAGCGCCTGCTGCAGAGCGCGCCTTCGCGCGTGGTGTGGGTCTCCTCGACGGGCCACTACCGCGGCACCATGGACCTCTCCGACGTGGGCTTCGAGCGCGGCGGCTACTTCATCATGAAGGCCTACGCGCGCTCCAAGCTGGCCAACGTGTTGATGGCGCGCGGGTTGGCGAAGCAGCTCGAGGGCCGGGGCGTGACGGTGAACGCGCTGCACCCCGGCGTGGTGGGCACCCGCATCTGGGACGGCGCGCCCGGTTGGGTCCGCCCGCTGCTGGCGCCGCTGCGCGCGTTCTTCATGCTCACTCCGGAGGAGGGCGCGAAGACCATCACCTGGCTGGCCACCGGGCCCGAAGGAGAGGGGCAGACCGGGCTGTACTTCGAGAAGAACCGGCCCCGCACGCCCTCGGCGTTGGCGCGCGACGATGGCCTCGTCGAACAGGTGTGGCGGCTGAGCGCGTCGCAGGTCGGCCTCTGATGAGGGCTGCTACGCTGGCGCGCGATGCAGCTGCGCGTGGCCCAGGTGGTGGAAGACACGGAGGCCGAAGGGCCCGGTCGTCGCTTCGCGCTCTGGGTGCAGGGGTGCGCGCTGCGGTGCCCCGGCTGCTGCAACCCGGAGATGTTCGCGGCGGACCGCGGCGGCCAGTGGCACCAGGTCGAGGCGCTGGCGGCGCGGGTCCTCGCCGCGCCCGAGGTGGAGGGCCTCTCGGTGTTGGGTGGTGAGCCCTTCGAGCAACCGGAGGGCCTCGCGGCGCTCGTCGCGCAGGTGCGCGCCGGAGGTCGGAGCGTGATGGTCTTCACCGGCT
This sequence comes from uncultured Archangium sp., assembly GCA_937875615.1. Classification (GTDB taxonomy): domain Bacteria; phylum Myxococcota; class Myxococcia; order Myxococcales; family Myxococcaceae; genus Archangium_A. Next base: position 1,339 of record CALNBU010000830.1, on the reverse strand, counting down.
ACACGCTGGAGGAGCTGCGGGCCCGTCGCTCCGCGGCCGTGGAGGCGGCGCTGGCGGACATCGACCTGCTGGTCGACGGTCGCTACGAGGCGGCGCGGCCCGACCATCGGCGCCGCTGGGTCGGCTCCACCAACCAGCGGCTGCACTTCCTCACCGACCGCTACCGCGCGGACGACGCCCGCTTCGCCGCGCCCAACACCGTGGAGCTGCGGTTGACGGCGGGTCGCCTCACCATCAACGGGTGGCCGTCCGCCGCCGACGCCCTCCGCCGCCGATGAGCGCCGCCACCGTCACCCGCGCGGAGGGGCACCTGCTGACCCTGGCTCGCGTGGCGGTGGGCGTGGTTCCTCCCGCCGATGCGCTGCGCCTGCTGGTGTCACCGGTGATGCCGCCGGGACAACTCGGCCCCACCGCGAGAGCCCTGCTGTCGGAGACGCTGGCGCGGGGGACGGCGCTCTCGCTCGCCCGCGGAGGAGGGTGGCTCCCCCGGCTCGCCGAGCGCCCGGCGCTGCACTTCTCGGCCAACACGGTGCGGTTGTTGTGCTGGGTCCTGGCGGTGCCGCTGGGCGAAGCGCAGGTGGCGCCGCTGCGGTTGTCCGAGCCACCCACCCCCGCGGAGGACTTCCTCGTGGCGCACCTGATGTCCGCGCTGCGCGGCACCGGCTGTGACGGGGCGTTGGCGCGCCAGCCCGCGCTGCAGGCCTGGCCGTTGACGGCGCTCTCGCACGCCGCGCTGTTGGGGCGCGCCACCCGCTTCGTCGCCACGCCCCGCTTCGACCTCGCGGCGCTGAGGCCGTGGGTGTCGAACCTGCGAGGCTTCCTCACCGGCGCCTGGCTGTGGGCGGAGCGCCTCAAGCACGAGACCTCCGCCGTCGACGAGCTGGCGCGCATGGGCCAGGCGCAGGGCGTGGTGCTGGACGCCTTCCTCGACGCCGTCGGGGAAGGGGCGCGACCGTTGGCGTCGTTCCTCGTCGACGTCGCGGTGCGCTCCTTCGAAGCGCCGCCCACCACCAGCGCGCTCGCTCCGAGCGGACCGCTGCGGGAGCGACAGGAGGCCCGTCGCCACGCGGGCGCGCCGTGGCGCGCGTTGGCCCGGCTCCACGCCTGGGACGCGCAGCACCGCCTGGTGCGCTTCATCGACGATGGCTACGACGAGGCGCAGGCGCTGGTGGCCGACTGGGCCCGCCTGGGGGAGCCGGGCTTCGCGCGCGCCGCGGCGTTGGTCGCCTCGCTCGACGCGCTGGCCTGACGGGCCTGGTTTGCCGTCGGTGCGGCGAAGCGCCCAGGTCCGGCCATGAACGTGTTGCTCACCGGCGGACATCGTGGCGCTCGCCGAGGC
>CALNBU010000829.1 GCA_937875615.1 uncultured Archangium sp. | reverse complement strand
GCGTCGGCAGCCCCTTCTTGGCCTGCGCCAGCGCCTCGGCGGAGTCGTCGATGAGCCAGTCGATGCCCTGGATGATGGCCAGGCGGGTGTCGAGGTTGGTGTCGGGCAGCCGCTTCATGAGCGCGTCGGTGACCGAGGCGTCGCCGGAGCGGCCCAGCTCGTAGGCCGCGCGCTCGCGCACGCCTTCGTCCTTCTCGTCGAGCTTCTTCGCCCAGCAGCCCGCGTCGGCCTTGCACTCGGCGGCGGCCACCGCGCGCAGCTTGTACGTGGCGATTTTGTCCTGGTGGGCCTTCACCGAGGCCGCCACGTCCTTGCACTCGGCGTAGTCGGGGTCTTCCTTGCACTCGGCCTCGAACAGCTTGGCCTCGGCGGCGGCGAACTTGTCGAAGGCCGCCGGGTCGTCACCCAGCATGGCCACGCCGCGAATGGACTCGTCGCGCGCGCCCCAGGGGCCCTTGCCGGCGGTCTCCACCAGGCGGGGCACGGCGTCCTTGCTGCCGATGCGCGCCAGCGACCACACGTATTCCTTGCGGGCGTTGGCCTCGACCTCGTCGAGGAGCGCGGCGAGCGGTTTGACGCCCTCCTTGCTGCGCATGCGGCCCAGCGCGTCGGCGGCGCGCATGCGCATGATGAGCTTGATGTCGTCGAAGTCAGACTTGAAGTTCACGAAGCCGGCGATGGTCTTCTCGGCGCGCTTGTCGTGGAGGTCGCCCAGCACCTGCACCGACTTGGCGAGCAGCGCCACGTCCTTCACGTTGTTCTTCTTCGCCCACTCGAACAGCTCCTTGTCCTGCTGCTCGATGATGGGCACCAGCGCGTCGGCCGCCGGCTGACCCAGCTGGTAGAGCGCGAAGGACGACTCCACGTAGAAGCTGATGCCCTTGCGCTCCTTGAACATGGCCTTCACCAGGCCCGGCACCGCGCGCGCGTCGCCGAGGTTGCCCAGCGCCACGATGGCCTTCTTGGTGATGAAGGGCTCGATGGCGTCGTCGGTGGCGATTTCGTAGAGCGGCTCGAAGGCGGTGGCGGCCTTGAGGTCGCCCAGCGAGTCGATGGCCGCCAGCACGGTGAAGTTGTCCTTGGTCTTGAGCAGCTTCACCAGCCCGGGGACGGCCTTCGCGTCGCCGACGTTGCCCAGCGCGGTGGCCAGCTCCTTGTTGAGCGCCTTGGTCTCGGAGTCGCCGGCGGCGGGGTCGATGGCGCCCATCAGCGCGTCGACGGAGGAGGGGTCCTTGAGCTCACCCAGCACGCGGGCGAGGGCGGTCTTCACCTCGGGCTTCTTCGCGTCGTTGAGCTGCTGCTGGAGCATCGGGGAGAAGGTGGCCTTGAGGTGCTGCGAGCTGCGCAGCGTGTCCACCACCTTGACCTTGTCCTTGGTGCTCTTGGCGTCGGTGATGCGCTTGGCCCAGGTCTCCGGCAGCGCCGGGTCAGACTTGCAGGAAGAGAACAGCAGAGCCGACGACAGCAGGCAGCCGAGGAGCACTCGTCGCATGAGGACACCCTTTCTTTCGGTGGGAAGGAGATGAAGCCTTGAGCGCGCGGGTTAACGCGCAAGACGCCCCTCGGGTCAAACTGAAAGACTGACTCACCGCGGCACGACTGCATCCGGTGTATGCGCCTGGTCATGAAGATTGCGTTCATGGGTACGCCGTCGTTCGCCGCGAGGTCGCTCGAGGCCTGCTTCGAGTTGGGCGAGGTGGTGGTGGTGGTGACGCAGCCCGACAAGCCGCGCGGTCGCGGCCAGGAGGTGTCGTTCTCTCCGGTGAAGGCGCTGGCGCTCGAGCGGGGCGTGCCGGTGTTGCAGCCGCAGAAGGTGCGCGGCACCACCTTCGCCGACGAGCTGCGCGCCTTCGCGCCCGACGTGGCGGTGGTGACTGCCTACGGGAAGATTCTCCCGGCCGACGTGCTGGCCGCGCCGCGCCGCGGCTGCGTCAACGTGCACGCCTCGTTGTTGCCGCGCTGGCGGGGCGCGGCGCCGATTCAGTGGGCCATCGCCTCCGGCGACGCGGAGACGGGCGTGTGCCTGATGCAGATGGACGAGGGCATGGACACCGGCGGCGTCATCGACCGGGCGGTGTTGCCCATCGGCCCCGCAGACACCTCCGCGTCGCTGCACGAGGCGCTGGCCGCGCTGGGCGGTGAGGTGCTCCGTCGCTCGCTTCGGCGCTACGTCGACGGCGAATTGCCGGTGGTGCCGCAGCCGGAGCTGGGCGTCACCCACGCGCGGATGATTCAGAAGGAAGATGGTCGCCTCGACTGGTCGAGGTCGGCGGCGGAGCTGGAGCGCCGACTCCGCGCCTTCACCCCGTGGCCCGGCGCCTTCTGCGCTTCGGAGGTGGGGGCGCTGAAGGTGACGGCGGCGCGGGTGGGCGATGGGCGGGGCGCGCCGGGCACGGTGCTGACGGCCGACGCGCGCGGCGTGGAGGTCGCGTGTCAGGAGGGCTCGCTGTGGCTGGAGGTGCTGCAGCCGGAGGGGAAGCGCGCGATGCCCGCGAAGGACTTCCTGCAGGGCCGCGCGGTGACGGTGGGGGCGGTGTGGTGAGCCCTCAGCGCGCCTCGTAGCCCAGCGTCAGCATGGGGGTGACGGTGACCATGGTGCCATTCTCGCGCACCTCCACCGTGCCGCCCTGGCCGTCGCCGTGGACGCGGGTGAAGACGGTGTTGGGGTGGAAGAGCAGCAGCGCGTCGATGCCGATGTTGAAGCCGCCGCGGCGGAACCCCGGGGCGCGACCCCGGCCGAAGCCGAGGCCCAGGCGGAGGTCCACGCCGGGCTTCACGCCGTACGCGCCCACCGCGGTGACGGTGCCCTCGTCTCGGGAGGCGCTGAGGCCCGCCATTCCGAACAGCCCGAAGGCCAGCGCGGGGCCGGCGCCGAGGTAGAAGCGGTCGCCCAGCATCACCTCGGCGATGGCCGCGGTGATGCCGTGGAAGATGAGGCGCGCGTCCACCCGGGTCTGGTTGCCGCCGGTGTCCACGCCCAGCCCGAGGCCGAGGTGGCCGCCCAGGGTGCCGTACAGCGAGAAGACGCGGCTGAACTGCCAACCCAGGTGCACCTCCAGCCCCAGCCCGAAGGCGTGGTACGGCAGGTGCCAGCCGAGGTTGAACGACGTGCCCCAGCGCACGCGGCCGCCCCGGTCCACGGCGGGCGCCGGCGTCGCGTACACGAAGCCCGGCTGTTGGTAGCTGGGCACGAAGGGGGCGTCAGTTGGTGCGGGGGCCTCTTCCAGCGGCGGTGGGCTCGGCGCCTCCTGCGCGAAGACGGGGGCGGCCAGCACCAGGACCAGCGCGACGAGTCTCATGACCGGTTGGTTGCCGCGTCCGCTCAGGACGATCCACCGCGCCCGGCGCACCTTGCTATAGGCCGATGCCGTGCCTCAGCGAGCTTCTCGTCCCCGACGTCCTCCCGTCACCGCGCGCAGCCTCGCCATCTCCGTCTTGTCGCGCGTGGCCGCCACCGACGCGTACCTCAACGTGGTGCTGGACACGATGCTCGACGAGCAGCCGCTGGCCGACGCCCGCGATGCGGGGCTGGTCACCGAGCTCTGCTACGGCGCCACCCGCCGGCAGCTGACGCTCGACGCGGTGCTCTCGCGCTTCGCCGACCGCGGCCTCGACGCCATCGAGGACCGGGTGCTGGCCGCGCTGCGCCTGGGCATCTACCAGCTCTTCTTCACCCGCATTCCCCGGCACGCGGCCGTGGGTGAGACCATCGACGCGCTCAAGGCGGTGGGCGTGGAGCGCGCGGCGGGCTTCGTCAACGCCATCCTGCGCAAGGCGGCGGCGCTGTCGGAGCTGCCGAAGCCCGAGGGCGACGAGGTGTCGCAGCTGGTCTTCGAGACCAGCCACCCGGCCTGGCTGGTGAAGCGCTGGCAGCGGCAGTTCGGGCCGGAGCGGGCGCGCGCCATGCTCCACGCCGACAACGAGGCCCCGGCGCTGGTGGTGCGCACCAACACGACGCGCCGCGACCGCGACGCGCTGCTGGCGGAGCTGCAGGAGGCCGGCGTGGAGGTGCGTGCCACGACGCTCTCTCCGCTGGGCCTGGTCTTCGCGTCGCCGGGGAAGGTCGAGGAGCTCTACGGCTACGCCGAGGGGCTGTGGCAGGTGCAGGACGAAGCCGCGCAGCTGGTGACGGTCTTCGCGCAGCTGCCGGCCAACGCGCGGGTGCTCGACCTCTGCGCGGCGCCCGGGGGCAAGGCCTGCCACCTCGCGCAGACCAACGAGGTGGTGGCCGTCGACGTGCACGCCAACAAGCTGCCGAAGATTGAGCGCGAGGCGAAGCGCCTGGGGTTGACGCTCCAGCTGCAGCAGGCCGACGCCACCAGGCCGCTGCCCGAGGCGCTGGGGGAATTCGACGCGGTGGTCATCGACGCGCCCTGCGCCGGCCTGGGCACGCTGCGCCGCCACCCGGAGCTCCGCTACCGCCGCCAGGAGCAGGACATCGCCGCGCTGGCGCACGTCCAGCGGGAGATTCTCGAGCAGGGCGCGCAGGCGCTGAAGCCCGGCGGGCTGCTGGTGTACGCGGTGTGCAGCACCGACGCGCTCGAAGGGCCGGACCAGGTGGAGCTGTTCCTCCGCTCGCACCCCGAGTTCACCACCGAGCCGCCTGCGGGCCTCGCGCACCTGCCGACGTGGCAGGGGCACCTGCGCACGCTGCCGGGGCCCGAGGGCCTCGACGGCTTCTTCGCCGCGCGGCTGCGCAAGCTGTACTGAAGCGAAGCGCTACTCGTCTTCTTCGTCGTCGTAGTCCGGCATCACCTGCTTCTTCGGCAGGGGCGTCAGCTTCTCCGGCGTCAGCACCAGGCGGCGCCAGTGGCCCTCGCCCTCGGCCTTCGCCGCCTGGCCCTTCACCGCGTCGGCGGCCAGCAGCGCCAGGGCCCGCTGCTCGCTGGTGAGGCCCAGCACGCCGTAGAGGCGGCCGAACTTCACCGACTTCTCCGCCAGCTCCCGGCCGAGGCCCGAGAAGCGCGGGTCGGCCTCGACCTTCAGCGCGCGCTCATCGACGCGCTTGTGCTGCGCCGGCCGCTCCTTCTCTTTCTCGCGCGCTCTGGCCGGCTCGCGCTCCTTCGCCTTCTGTTTCGGTGCGGGAGCGGGGGTGGAGGGCGCGGCGGCGGCGGGTGCGGGCGGCGGCGCCTCTGGCGTGCGCGCGTCAGGGAAGGCGCCGTTGCCGAGGTTCACCCAGCGCCGCGGCACGTTGGGCCGGTTCACCACCTTGTTGAGCCAGAACTGCACCGAGTCGAGCAGCGGGCTGCGCTTGCCCGGCGCGACGCCCGGCACCTCGCCATCGAAGTGCACCGCCACGCCCAGGGCGCCGTCGGTGAGGTCCTTGAACTCCAGCTTCGCGGAGTACTCCATGAGCGAGAAGACATCCCGGAGCAGGGCCTCGCTCTGCGCGCGCTTGTCTTCGCTCATTTCGCCGGCTCCGCCTTGCCCGCGAGGTACCGGCGCAGCGCGTACTGCTGCACGATGGAGAGCAGGTTGTTGGTGAAGATGTAGAGCGCCAGCCCCGAGGGGTAGTTCATCATGATGGCGGTAAAGAAGATGGGCATCACCCAGGTCATGAGGAACGCCTGCTGCTTGTCCATCATCTGCGGCTGCAGGCGCTGGGTGACGATCATGGTGATGCCCAGCAAGAAGGGCAGCAGGTAGGTGACGTCCTTGGTGGTGAGGTTGCTCCACACGCCCCAGAAGGGCTCGCCGTACAGCTCGTAGCTGGTGCGCAGGGTGGTGAAGAGCGCGGCCCAGATGGGCAGCTGCAGCAGGAGCGGGAGACAGCCGCCGAGCGGGTTCACCTTCGCCTCCTGGTAGAGCTTCATCATCTCCAGGTTCTGCTTCTCGCGGTCGTCGGGGAACTTCTTGCGCAGCTCCTCCATCTTGGGCTGGAGCTTCTTCATCGACTCCGCGCTCACCATGGCCTTGTGGGTGAGCGGCAGCAGCAGCAGCTTCACCAGCACCGTCAGCAAGATGATGGCGAGGCCCCAGTTGCCGGCCAGCGAGTGGAAGAAGCGCAGCGCCAGCAGCAGCACGCGGCAGATGGCGGCCCAGATACCGAAGTCCACCGTCTCCTCCAGCTTGGGGGTGCCGCCGTCGATGGCCTGCAGCATCCCGTGGTCCTTGGGACCGAGGAAGGCGCCGAAGTGCTTCGTCACCGACTCGCCCGCGCCGAGCGTGAAGGGCACGAACACCGCCGCCTCGCGCGAGGTGTGCTTCGCGGTCACCACGCAGCGCCCGGCGGTGGCCTCCTTCGGCCACAGCGCGGTGAGGAAGTACTGCTGGTCGATGCCCACGAAGGCGAGCGTCCCCTGCTTCTCCTGGTCCCAGTCGGGGTCGCCCGACGAGAACCAGCCCGGCGAGGGCGGCGTCATGCGCAGCACGTCGTCGTTGGCGCGGCACAGCACCGAGGCCTGGTTGCCGATGCCGCCGAACATCGAGGGCGCCTCTTCCTTCGAGGGGTCGATGGCGCGCGCGGTGTGGAGCCCCAGCTCGCCCTGCCGCGAGGTGGCGGAGGTGTTCTTCACCGTGACCGACAGCTCGTACTGGTAGGCCCTGGGGTCGACGTCGTTGGGCGCGTCGGAGGGCCAGGTGAAGGTGCGCGTCACCTCCCAGGGGCCCTGGCGCGTCGAGAAGACCACGCGGTCCGCCGTCTCCTCGGTCACCGTGTAGCGCGCCAGGCGCGAGAGCGCGTCTGGTCCCTCTATGGAGAGGCCCAGGTTGGGCGAGACGCCGCGCACCGCGCGCGCGAGGTTCATCTGCGGCGCGTCGTCGAACTTCTTCCCGAAGAGCTTCTGCCAGCCCTCGACGAGCGTGAGGTGCATCTCCTCGCGCTCGCGCTCGCCCTGCAGTTCGGCGGAGACCAGGCCCGCGCCTTCGGTGGAGAAGGTCAGCCTGGTGCTGGGCCGCGCGGCGGTCACCTCGCGGATGGGCGCCTCGCTGGGCGCCGCGACCTCGCCGTCGGGCGTGTCGGTAGTGGGGACGGGGGCCCGGGCCTGCGCCGCTTCGCCCGCGTCGGCCGTGCCCGCGTCGAGGAGCGCCAGGGCCTCCGCTTCGGCCTCGGCCTGCGGTTTCCACACGAACTGCGTCCATACGAGCGTCAGTCCGAAGGACAGCGCGATGGCGAGGAGGAGGCGCTTCTGTTGATCCATGGGTCTAGTCTCTTGCCGCGAGGCTGGAGTGCGGTGGCGCCGTCAGGCGCGCGGCGATGTCAGGGTGTGAGGTCTTGAGGACCTCTTCGGCGGTCACGCCGCGCCGGGGAGGAACGGGGTCGAAGCCGCCCGGGTTGAAGGGATGGCAGCGCACCACGCGGCGCGCGGCGAGCCAGGTGCCGCGCAGCGGGCCATGCACCGAGATGGCGCCCATCGCGTAGACGCTGCACGAGGGGTGGAAGCGGCACATGGGCGGGAGCAGCGGGCTGATGAACGCCTTGTAGACGCGCAGCGGCACCAGCAGCAGCCACACCAACACGTCCCTCATCGGGCTACCCGCTTCTTCAGGTCACTGGTGACGCGGTCGAAGGCGCGCCGCAACCTCGCGGTGTCGGCCTCGGCGGCGCTGGGACGGGCGATGAAGACCAGGTCCATACCTCGGGGCAGCCCCGCGCGCTCATGACGGTAGAATTCCCGCAGCCGTCGACGGATGCGGTTGCGCACCACGGCGTTGCCCACCTTGCTCGACACGGTGAGCCCCAACCGCGTGGCGCCGTCGTCTCTTCCGTTGGGCAGCACCAGACACAGCAGACAATCTGCGGTGAGCTTGTGGCCCTGCTCCTGGACACGAAGGAACTCGGGCCGCCGACGCAGGCGCACCTCCCTGGGGAAGGTGAAGCGCGCCTGGCCGTCTGCCTTCATTACTTCTGGTACGCCCGCGTCACGAGGCGCTTGCGCCCCTTGGCGCGGCGGCGCTTGAGCACTTCCTGACCGGCCTTGGTGCTGTTGCGCTTGCGGAAGCCGTGCGCACGGTTTCGCTTCACCTTGCTCGGCTGGTACGTCGGAACTCGCTTGGCCACGGTGTGGCTCCTTCCTTCTTGAGATGACTCGCTGCTCGCTTGAAAACCACCGGATTTCAGGCTTCCGGCAGACGGGGAGGGCCCTTATTCCGGCATGTCGGACCACGTCAAGAACCGGATCACCCCTTTGTTGCCGCCCGGCAGGCCACGGGGTACATCGGCGCCCATGGAATTCCGCATCTCGGCCGACGAGCTGAAGAAGGCGCTGCACCGTGCGCAGGGCATCGTGGAGCGCAAGGCGACCATGCCCATCTTGTCGAACGTGCTCATCACCGCCTCCAAGACCGGTGTGACGGTGACCGCCTTCGACCTCGACATCGGCATCGTCAGCGACCACCCGGCCGAGGTGAGCAAGCCCGGCGCCATCACCGTGTCGGCCAAGACGCTGTTCGACATCGTCAACCTCATCCCCGACGCCAACGTCACGGTCCGGAAGCTCGCCAACAACTACGCCGAGCTGATCTCCGGGGCCGCGCACTACAAGATCGTGGGCATGGCGCCGGAGGAGTACCCGGTGAAGCTCACCGGCAGCGACATCCTGGAGATGATCAAGAAGACCCAGTACGCCATCTCCAACGACGAGACGCGCTACATCCTCAACGGCGTCTTCTTCGAGCCCCGCGAGGGCGGCAAGGTGCGCATGGTGGCCACCGACGGCCACCGCCTGGCGCTGGTGGAGCGCGAGCTGGCCGGCGACTTCAAGCTCAAGAGCGGGGTGATCATTCCGCGCAAGGGCCTGTTCGAGCTGAAGCGCCTGCTCGACGAGGCGCCGGAGGCCGAGGTGTCGCTGGGCTTCGCCGACAACTCCGCGCTCTTCAAGAAGACGGGCCTGTCGATGGTGATGCGGCTCATCGACGGCCAGTTCCCCGAGTACCAGCGGGTGATTCCGAAGGAAGGCGAGAAGCAGGTGCTGGTGAAGCGCGGCGCCTTCTACGACGCGCTCAAGCGCATCGCGCTGCTCTCGGCCGAGAAGTCGAGCGCGGTGAAGCTGTCGCTGTCGGAGAACCTGCTGCGCATCACCGCCAACAACCCGGAGCTCGGCGAGGCCAAGGACGACCTCGAGGTGGCCTACCGCGGCGCCTCGCTGACCATCGGCTTCAATGCCCGCTACATCCTCGACGTGCTCTCGGCGCTGGAGACCGACGAGGTGACACTGGAGCTGGGCGACGAGCACAGCCCCGGCGTGCTGCACGCGCCGGGCGACAAGTCGTACACCGCGGTAGTCATGCCCATGCGGGTGTGAGGCGTGCCGCGCCGGCAGGTTCAGACGGCGCGCACCAGGCAGTAGTCCTTCTTGCCCTTCTGCAGCAGCAGGAAGCGCCCGTTGATGAGCGCCCCGGCGTCGACCAGGGCCTTCACGTCTGACACCTTCGCCTTGTTCACCGACAGCGCGTTCGCGGTCAGCAGCTTGCGCGCCTCGCCCTTCGAGGCCACCAGCTGCGAGCGCTCGGTGAAGAGGTCGATGACGTTGACGCCCGCGGCCAGCGCCTCGCGCGGGACATCGGCCACCGGCACGCCGGCGCCGACGAAGACCTGCTCGAAGCGCGCCTCCGAGAGGCTGCGGAGCTGGTCGATGGTGCCCTTGCCGAACAGCACCTCGGTGGCGGCCAGCGCCACGTCGAGCTCTTCCTGGCCGTGCACGCGGCGGGTGATGTCGCGGGCCAGGGCGTGCTGCAGCGCCCGCTGGTGCGGCGCCGCGGTGTGCTCGGTCTCGAGGCCCTCGACCTGGGCGCGGTCGAAGAGCGTGAAGATGCGCAGGTAGGTCGCCGCGTCGGCGTCAGAGGCGTTGAGCCAGAACTGGAAGAACTCGTACGGCGAGGTGCGCCTGGGGTCGAGCCAGAGGTTGCCCTTCTCGGTCTTGCCGAACTTGGTGCCGTCGGCCTTCTTGATGAGCTGGGTGGTGAGCGCCCAGGCCTCGCCCTGCGCCTTGCGGCGAATCAGCTCGGTGCCGGTGGTGATGTTGCCCCACTGGTCGGAGCCGCCCATCTGCAGCTGCACGCCGTGGTGCTTCCACAGCCAGTAGAAGTCCCAGCCCTGAATGAGCTGGTAGGTGAACTCGGTGAAGCTCATGCCCTCGCGGTGCTCGCCGGTGAGCCGGCTCTTCACCGAGTCCTTGGCCATCATGTAGTTGACGGTGAGGTGCTTGCCCGCGTCGCGGATGAAGTCGAGGAAGCCGATGCCCTTGAACCAGTCGGCGTTGTTCACCAGCTCCGCGCCGCCGGGCGAGAAGTCGAGGAGCCGCTCGAACTGCCGCCGCTGCCCCGCGAGGTTGGCCTCCAGCGCGTCGTCCGACAACAGCGAGCGCTCGGCCGACTTGAGCGAGGGGTCGCCTATCATCCCCGTGGCGCCGCCCATCAACACCACCGGGCGATGGCCCGCGCGCTGGAAGTGCAGCAGCGTCATCACCTGCGCGAGGTTGCCCACGCCCAGGGAGTCGGCGGTGGGGTCGAAGCCGATGTAGCCGCGCACCGGGCCGCTCCGCAGCAGGGTGTCGGTGCCGGGCATCAGGTCGTGCAGCATGCGCCGCCAGGTCAGCTCTTCGAGGAAGTCAGTGGCCACGGCGGCTCGCTACGGCGCTGCGGGCGTGAATGCAACGCGCTTTGCGGGTGCCCGGTTTCCGAGGCCGCCGGGACGTCGCCCGGGCGGAGGGCGCGCGCTTTCGGGCGACGCCGGCCTCCGGCAGGGTATCCGAGCCATGTGCGCTGGCGGGCGAGGCTATAGAGTCGCGCCGTGGCGACTTCGGGGCCGGCGCTGTCGGCAAAGCTCCTGCAGGAACATCTCCAGCGCGACGCGCCGTTGAGGGAGCGCACGGTGGCGCGCTTCATGGCGGGCATCACCCTGGTGTCGGGCGCGCTGGCGCTGGTGCTGATTCCCTTCATCGGCGCGCCGCTGGGCGCTGGCCTGGGGGCGCTGCTCCTCGGCCTCTCGGCGTACTACTTCGTGCTGCAGCGGCTCATCGGCCAGGGCTGGTTTCACCCGTGGGTGGCCTGGCTCAACGTGGCCATCGAGGTGTCGGCGCCGTCGCTCATCTTCGTGTTCGACCTCCAGTCGCGGGGCGCGGCCTACGCGCTCACCGCGCCGCCGCTCGTCATCTGGGGCACGCTCATCGCGCTTTCCGGGCTGCGTGGAGACCGCGCGTTGAGCCTCGCGGCGGGCGCGCTGGCGTCGCTCGAGTACACCCTGCTGTACGTGCTGCTGGCGTTGCCGCGGCTCCCGCCGGACGCGGAGGTGACGTTGCAGCCCGCGCTCGTCGCCACCCGCGTGGTGCTGCTGTTCGCCTCGGCGGTCTTCACCGCGGCCTTCGTGGAGGTGCTCAACCGGCGCGCGGCGGAGGCGCTGGCCGCGGTGCGCGCGCGCGACGTGTTCGGCAAGTACCTGCTGCACGAGCGCATCGGCGCGGGCGGCATGGCCGAGGTGTTCCGCGCCACCTACAACCCGGAGGGCGGCTTCGAGAAGGTGGTGGCGCTCAAGCGGGTGTTGCCGCAGTTCGCCGCCAACGAAGACTTCATCGGGATGTTCCGTGACGAGGCCGCGTTGTGCAGCCAGTTCTCGCATCCCGGCGTGGTGCAGGTCTTCGACTTCGGGCGCTTCGACGACACGTATTTCCTGGCCATGGAGTACGTGCGCGGCGTCCCGCTGAGCCGGGTGCTGCGGGCCTTCCAGGGGCGAACGCTGCCCACCGGCGCGGTGGTGCACCTGGCGTACGCGCTGGCGGAGGCGCTGCACTACCTCCACAACCGACGCGGGCCGGACGGCGAGCGGCTCAACCTCATCCACCGCGACCTCAACCCGCCCAACATCCTCCTCTCGGTGCACGGAGACGTGAA
>CALNBU010000828.1 GCA_937875615.1 uncultured Archangium sp. | reverse complement strand
TGCGTCGCCTGCAGGTCCACGGCGCCGTCGGCGTAGCCCCAGCCCCAGGGGTTTCGGTGTCGCATCGCGGTCACCGCCCGAGTCTGTCAGCTGCAGGTCTCCGCGCGCGATTCAACAGGTTGAAATCTCAGCCGCCCGGGGGCGCTGGGTTGTCAGCGCGGCGGGAGATCGGGTACTCGCAGCGCCATGTTGATTCCGCTGCACAGCCGCTTCCGTGAGCCCTCCAAGCTGGTCGCCTGGCGGCGCCCGTCGCAGCGACGCCCGGTGTCCGACGGCGTGGAGGTGGTGTTCAAGGAGGCCTTCCTGCCGGCCGCGCGACCTCCCCGGCTGCGCCTCTTCACCAGCGGCGTCCGCCTCGAGGTGGAGCAGCTCGAAGAGAACGTCATCGCCTTCCTCGCGGGGCCCTCGGAAGACTGTCTGGTCACCGTGGTGTGCGACGCGCGCCGGACGACGGTGCGGCTCACCGCCGGCATGGGGGCCGAGACCGCGGCGACGGTGCTGGGGGCCAACGTGCCGCACGGCTTCCGCGCGCTGGTCGACGGCGCCACGGTGGCGGTGTGGAAGGACGCCGACCTCTTCTCGGCCGTGGCCTGACGTGTACGAAGCGGAGCTGGAGGTCGCCCGCCGCCTGGCGTCGCAAGCGGCGGAGGTCATCAACCGCGTCTACGCCGGCGCCTTCGAGGTGGTGCACAAGCCCGGCGGCGCCGGCCCGGTGACCGAGGCCGACGAGCGCGCCAACGCGCTGATCGTAGAGGGGCTTCAGCGGGCCTTCCCCGGCGACGACGTGGTGGCCGAAGAGTCGGCGCACGTGGCGCCCAGCTCCGGGCGGGTGTGGTTCGTCGACCCGCTCGACGGCACGCGGGAGTTCGTGGACCGCAACGGGATGTTCGCCGTGCACATCGGCCTCGCGGTCGACGGGGTGGCGGTGGCGGGGGTGGTGCACGCGCCGGTGCAGGGCGCCACCTGGAGCGGCGCGCGGGGTGCGCCGTGCACGCTGGCGCTGGGGACGGAGCGCCGGGTGTTGCAGATGCAGCCGGTGCGCGAGGCGTCGGCGCTGCGGTTGCTGGTGTCGAGATCTCACGCCTCGAAGCGCACCTCGGCCATCCGCGCCGCGCTGGGCATCACCCGGGTGCGTGAGCAGGGCTCGGTGGGGCTCAAGTGCGCGCTGCTGGCCATGGGCGAAGCCGACCTCTACCTGCACCCGTCGCCGCGCAGCAGCCGGTGGGACGCCTGCGCGCCGCAGGCGGTGCTGGAGGCGGCCGGCGGGGTGTTGCTGGGCTTCGACGGGCAGCCCTACGAGTACCGCGGTCGGGTGCTCACCAACGAGCGCGGCCTGGTGGGCTGTCACCGCGAGAGCTGGCCGTTGATTTCAGAGATCGTCCGCCGGGAGTCGCCGGCGTCCGGCTGACGCGGTTTTTCGTGTAGGAGCACCGGTATGTGGGCGCTCTTCGCTGCCGTGGTCCTGTCCGCTCCGCCGCTGCCCGCGGAGATCTCCCCGCCCTTCAGCTACATCGAGCTCGCGGTCACTCCGCCGCCGACCCGGGGCGTGCCGGCCACCGACAAGGTGTTGCTCCCGGTATGGGAGGGCTGCGACGCGCAGGCCATCTGGTTGATGCGCGCGCTCACCGGCGTGGCGCGGGCGTTGGAACAGCTGCAGCAGTCGCTGGACCGGGTGCCGGGCGTCGAGAAGCGGCTGTGGAGCCGGAAGGGGACGCTGGCCGAGGTGCTGCGCCACCTGGGCGAGGGGCGCTTCCAGTCGAAGAGCAGCTGCGCCGAGCCGAAGCTGCTCGACGGTTACCGGCTGGAGCTCACCGCGGCGCCGAAGAAGTGGTGCGAGGTGGAGGCGAAGCAGGACGGCGCCTTCTGGTTCTTCTCCTCAGGCCAGCCCAGCGCGGTGGTGCAGGTCAGCCCCGGCGCGGAGACGCCCTGCGCGCCGCGGTTGTCGGCGGTGCTCTTCGACAAGAAGGGCGTGGCGCGGGTGCAGTTTCACGCCGACTGGGCGGGGCGCCCCAGCGCCACCCTGCTGGGCGAGCGCTGCGCGCACCTCGACTACACCTTCCAGGACGCGAAGCAGGCGTGGGTCCCGGCGTGGAGGTCCTGCAGAGCGGCGGGTGTGCAAGGCCGCTGACTTTCGGGTACAGGCCGTGGGTTACCCATATGGCTGCTGCCCCCATTCTCGAGGTCGACCCCGTTCATCCCCAGCCGCGCGTGGTGGATCGCGCCGCGAAGGTGCTCGAAGACGGAGGTCTCCTCGCGTACCCCACCGACACCTATTACGGCCTCGGCTGTGACCTGTTCTCGCGCAAGGCCATCGACCGGCTCTACGGCGTGAAGAACCGGGATCGCAAGAAGCCGCTGGCCTTCCTGTGCCCGGATCTCTCCGACGTGGCGAAGTACGCGAAGGTGTCGAACTTCGCCTACCGCACCATGCGGCAGCTCACGCCTGGCCCCTTCACCTTCGTGCTCGAGGCGACGCGGCTGGTGCCCGACATGATGCAGTCGAAGCAGAAGCAGGTGGGCATCCGCGTGCCGCAGGCGCCGCTGATGCTGGCCATCGCCGCCCGGCTGGGGCGCCCCATCGTCACCACCTCCGCCACCGACATGGAGGGCGAGAGCCTCATCGACGCCCGCGCCATCAAGGAGGAGCTCGGCAACCGGCTGGATCTCATCCTCGACGGCGGCGTGCAGAACGTGGAGGCCTCGACGGTGGTCTCGCTCATCGGCGATGAGATCGAGGTGCTGCGGCAGGGCAAGGGCATCCTGGTGATGGACGAGTAGATGCAGCTGGCGCTGCTCGATCTCTTCGTGGGCTACGTGCGCGCCGAGCGCAACCTCGCGCCGAAGACGGTCGACGCCTACGCCGTGGATCTCCGCGGCTACCTGGAGTGGCTGGCGAAGCAGCGGCGGGCGGTGGAGGCCGTCACCCGCGACGACGTGCTGGAGTACCTGGCCTTCCTGGGGAAGCGGCTGTCGCCCCGGAGCCGCGCGCGGCACCTGGCCTCGCTGCGCGGCTTTCACCGCTTCCTCGAGGACGAGAAGCTGGCGCCGGAAGATCCCACCGCCGAGCTCGACACGCCCCGGCACGCGCGGAAGCTGCCCATCTTCCTCTCGCTCGAGGAGGTGGAGGCGCTGTTGGAGGCGCCCGACGTGAAGACCGTCGCCGGGGTGCGGGACCGGGCGATGATCGAGACGCTCTACGCCACCGGGCTGCGCGTCAGCGAGCTCATCGGGTTGGCGGTCACCGACATCAACCTGACTGACGGCTTCGTCATCACCATGGGCAAGGGCCGGAAGGAGCGCGTGGTGCCGTTGGGCAAGCGGGCCATCGCGGCGCTGCACGCGTGGCTGGAGCTGCGGCCCACCATGTTGCTGGGCGGCGACTCCAGGACCCTGTTCATCACCCCGCGCAAGAAGGGCTTCTCGCGCATGGGCTTCTGGAAGCTGCTGCGCCGCTACGCGCGGGGGGCGGGCATCGCCAAGGCCATCTCACCTCACAAGCTGCGGCACTCCTTCGCCACGCACCTGGTGGA
>CALNBU010000827.1 GCA_937875615.1 uncultured Archangium sp. | reverse complement strand
ACGCTCTTCCGATCTTGAAGGCGAACCTGCCGGTGGCCTGGGCGCCGCTGGTGGGGCGGCGGCGCGCGGTGGTGGTGCTCAACCGGGGCGAACACACCGCCATCTACGCCTGCGACGCGCTGACCGACGCGCGGACGATGCAGGCCGGCGCGGTGGCCTGGCAACGCGAGCTGCTGTTGGCCAACCCGGGCCCTCCCGCCGAGTCCCGGGGCCGCGTCTGGCTGGGCGGCGCCCGCGACAACGAAGCGGTGATCGTCGCGCTGACCTCCCGGGGGAGGCCCGTCTGGGAAAAGGTGGTGCCGCTGGAGCCCCGGAGCCTGCGGCTGCTGCCCTTCGAGGGCGGCGTGCTGGTCACCGACGCGCGCGGCGCGGCGCTGCGGCTGTTGCCGGACGGCGCGGTGGCGTGGGTGCTGGGCGCGCCGGGCGACGAGCTGCTCTCGCCCATCGACCCGGCGCTCCGCCGACGCACGCTGGTGGTGCCAGGGCCGTTGACCCGTCTGGTCGACCCGCTGGGTGGGCGGGTGCTGGCGGAGCTGCCCACCGGCCCCCGGGTGCTCGACCTCAAGGCCGACGCGCGGTTGAACCTCTACCTGCTGCGCGAGCCCGGCACGCTGGAGACCTACGCGCCCGGCGCCGCCCTGGCCGTGGTGCCGTCAGCGCGCTGACCACCAGGCCCTGAACTCGGCCCAGGAGATCCGCCCGGAGCCGTTGGCGTCGACCACCTCGAAGGCCACCGCCAGCTCCTCTTCGTCGAGGGGTTGGCCGAGCGCCTCCAGCAGTCGGGCCAGCTCGCGCCGGTCGATGCCGCCCGAGCCATCGCGGTCGAAGGAGTTGAAGATCTCCCGCGTCTCGTCGCCCGCTTCCTCTCCGTCGGCCTGCTTCGTCAGGTTCTTCGTGGTCATGGCGTCATGCAGCATGCACGACGAACCTTCCCCCGTGAATCCTGATGTGGCACACAAGGCCATGCCTCGCGAGCTCATCGACCTGCACATCCACGTCGGCGGTGCAGTTGCTCCCCACATCCTCTGGTCCATCGCCCACCAGCAGGGCTTCAAGTTGCCGGTCAAGAACTACTTCGAGTTCGTGGAGTTGATCACCGCGTCGCCCGACAAGGTCAACTCGCTCGACAGCTACCTCAAGATCATGCACCAGTGGACGGAGAAGATTCAGTCTTCGCCGCTGGCCATCGAGCGCTCCATCTACGAGGTCATCGGCAAGGAGTACCGCAGCTCGCGCGTCACGCAGATCGAGCTCCGCTTCAACCCCATGAAGCGCAACCTGCACTCCGAGCTCGACCTCGACCACATCATCTCCGCCGCCATCCGCGGGATGGACCGCGCGGTGCTCGAGTACGGCGTCCGGGCTTGCCTCATCTTCTGTCTGGCCCGCGAGTGGGACTCCCGGCTCAACACCATCATGGTGGAGAAGGCGATCAAGTACCGGCACCGCGGGGTGTTGGGCATCGACCTCGCCGGCACCGAGTCGGACGCGCTGGAGCTCAAGCCGGAGGTGGTCTCGCAGTACGAAGATCTCTTCGCCCACGCGCGCAAGGCCGGCCTCAAGGCCACCGTGCACACCGGCGAGACGCGCGGCACCGGGGCCGACGGGGTGGTGGCGGTGGTCGAGAAGCTCAAGCCCCAGCGCATTGGCCACGGCATCCGCGCCGCCTACGACGAGGCGGCGATGAAGCTGCTCCGTGAGCGCGACGTGGTGCTGGAGCTGTGCCCCACCTCGAACCTGCAGACCAACGCGGTGGAGGGCATCAAGGAGTTCGAGCACATCGTGCGCACCTTCTGGGATCGCGGCGTGAAGATCACCTTCAACACCGACGGCCCGTACCTCCTGAACACCGACATGCGGCGGGAGATCGACCTCGTCGAGAGCAACCGCATCCTCACCTCCGAGCAGGTCGATCAGACGCTGGCCTGGGCGCGCGAGTACTCGTTCATTCCCCGGGCCTGAGCGCGACATGTACCGCGCGCTGAGGTCCCTGCTCTTCCGCCTCGACGCGGAGGCCGCGCATCAGATCGGGCTGTGGGGACTGGGCCTCGCCGATCTCGCGCCCTCGTTGGCGCAGAAGGTGCGCGCCGCAGATCGCCCGGGACTGGCGGTGCGCCTGGGCGAACTCACCTGGCCAAACCAGGAGGGCATCGCCGCGGGCCTCGACAAGAACGCCGAGGCGCTGGTGGGCCTCTTCGCGTCGGGCTTCGGCGCGCTGGAGGTGGGCACCGTCACCCCGCGGCCCCAGCCTGGCAACGATCGCCCTCGCCTCTTCAGGCTCCCGGAGCACGAGGCCATCATCAACCGCATGGGCTTCAACAACGCCGGCATGCAGGCCCTCGCCGCCCGGCTCCGCGAGCTGCCATGGAAGCCCGCCCCCATCGGCGTCAACCTGGGGAAGAACAAGGACACTCCGCTGGAGCGCGCCACCGACGACTACGTGGAGTCGGCCCGCGCGCTGGCGCCGCTGGCGGACTACCT
>CALNBU010000826.1 GCA_937875615.1 uncultured Archangium sp. | reverse complement strand
GGCGGTGTGCGGCACTTCGAGCCGGATGCCATAGTCGTAACTCAATTCCTCGCCGCTGGCGATATCGCGCAGGGCATGGATTTCGATGCGGTCGCGACGGCGATCGGCACCGGGGTGCTCGGCAAGGCCGCCACCGTCGCCGGCTTCGTGCCCGGCATCGGCAAGCCGCTGGCCGTCGCGCTCAAGAGCTTCGAGGCCGGCACCCGCTACCTCAGCGGCGACTGGTCGGCGGCGCAGGCCGTCGCGTCGGCGCTCTCCGAGTTGATCGGCGCGCGCTACGGCAAGGCCATCACCGGCTCCGGCAGCATCGCCGAACAGGCGTTTCGGTCGGCGGGCTTCGAGGTGACGAAGCACCTGAGCATCGAGCTGGGCCGCATCCTGAGCGACGCCACCCTGAGCCCCGAGCAGCGGGCCAACGCCCTCCGCGGGGCGGTCGCCGGCGCGTTGATCAAGGGCCTCCAGGGCGCGGTCTCGAAGGCGCTCTCCGGGGGCCTGAAGCTCGGCGTCTCCGACGAGCAGCGCGCCGCGGTCTACGAGCAGTTCAAGGCGGTTGCCGAGAAGCTGGGCCTCGCCCCCGCGCTGGTCGACCCGGTGTTGAAGCCGCTCAAGGCGGCGCGCTGAGCAGGCCTTGACCTGAATGGCCGTTCAGGTCAACCGTGCGACCGCTCATGCGCCCGCAGCCCATCGCCAACCCGCCCAACCCCTGGGCCTCGTCCTCGGTGGAGTACCTGGAGGAGGTGCCGATGGCGAAGGTGACGCTCTTCGATGACGCCACGCAGACGGTGGTGGCGAAGAACGACTCGCCGGACCTCGGCTTCCAGCACTCGGTCAACCCCTACCGGGGCTGCCAGCACGCCTGCGCCTACTGCTTTGCGCGCCCGACGCACGAGTACCTCTCGTGGGGCGCGGGCACCGACTTCGACACCAGGTTGCTGGTGAAGCGCGACGCGCCGGCGCTGCTGCGCCGACAGTTCGACCGCCCCTCGTGGAAGGGCGAGCTGTTGATGTTCTCCGGCGTCACCGACTGCTACCAGCCCATCGAGGCCTCGCTCCGGCTGACGCGCGGGTGCCTGGAGGTGTGCGCCGAGTACCGCAACCCGGTGGCGATCATCACCAGAGCGCCGTTGGTCGAGCGCGACCTTGACGTGCTGCAGCAGCTCCACCGTGAGGCCAGCGTCAGCGTGGCGGTGTCCATCCCCATCTGGGATCCCCAGCTGGCGCGCGCGCTGGAGCCCGGCGTGGCCACGCCGCGACGGAGAGTGGAGATCATCCGCCGGTTGGCCAGCGCCGGCCTCCGGGTCAGCGTGATGGTGGCGCCGGTGATCCCGGCCGTCTCGGACGAGGGCATCGCCCAGGTGCTGCAGGCCGCGCGCGACGCCGGGGCCAGCTCCGCCGGGTACGTGCTGTTGCGGCTCCCCGGCTCGGTGAAGGAGGTCTTCGAAGCCCGGGTGCGGGCCGCCCTCCCCTTGCGCGCCGACAAGATCCTCCACCGGGTGCGCGAGACGCGGGGCGGTGCGCTGTACGACGCCCGCTTCGGGGTGCGCGGCCGCGGAGAGGGCCCCTACGCGGACGCGGTGCGCCAGGTGTTCGAGGGCTGCGTGCGGCGCCTGGGCTTCGACGAGGCCCGCTGGCCGGCCTGTCCGCCCACCTTCCGGCGCCCGCCCCCCCCCGAGCCACAACTGAGCCTCTTCTGAAATCCCCACGAAGTGGCTACGTAGGGCCCTTCGCACAAGGAGGCAGCACCATGGGTATCTGCGCGTGGCTCGTTCTGGGTGGCATCGCCGGTTGGTTGGCCAGCATCGTGGCGGGCACCAACGCCAAGCAGGGGTTGGTCGGCAACATCGTGGTGGGCATCGTCGGTGCGCTCATCGGTGGCTGGCTGATCTCGCC
>CALNBU010000825.1 GCA_937875615.1 uncultured Archangium sp. | reverse complement strand
GGCCACCCGGGGGGTGGCCGGGGGGGTGGCCGGGGGCTGTTTCGGCTGGCTCAAACGAGGTTCCTCTCTCGGACCCAGAAACGGGGGCCCAGGTTGCCGTTGGCGGTCCGTTCTCTCGCCTTCTTCCAGCCGAGGCGGTGCATCAACTCGGCGACCTGGTTGCTGCTCATCGGTTTGAAGTCGCCGACGTTCTGTTTCAGCCCGTACTCGAGGATGCGTGCCGTAGTGAGTGACGTGGGGTTGACCTGTTCGATCCACTCAGCCAGCACGTCGAACCACGGGTGCGGCGCCTTCTCCCAGTCGGCCTGGTGCACCTTCAATTGCTGCTTCTCCTCCGGCATCAGCCAGTGGCGATGCGCGCCGCAGGCGTCGTCGGGGTCAGCGAGGCACTCCGGGCACGTAGCGCGCGCGCCGTAGAGCGCAACCGCTTCCGCGAAGAGTTGGTCGCGGTTCGCCCGCAGCCAGGCGATGTCGATGTTTCGCGTACAAAGTTCGACGGGCCAGTAGCGGCGATTGCCGGTGGGGTCGTCGAGGATCTCCTTGTCGTTGGTGGTGCCGACGATGACGCAGTGCCGCCTCTCGTCGATGACGTCGCGCCCATACGGAGCGCGGAAGGTGTCGACCGTCTGCGTGATGAAGTCCTTCGTGGCCTCTCGGCTACGCGACGTCATCGAGTGCAACTCACCCCACTCGATGATCCAGTTCTTCCGCATCACCAGCATGCCGTCGACGTCGCCGGGCTGGACCTTCGACGCCGTGTAAAACTGCTGGCCCAGCGTGCGGAAGAATTTCGTCTTCCCCGCTTCCTGCTCTCCCGAGAGGATGAGAACCGTGTCCATCTGGCAACCTGGGTCCAGCGCGCGCGCCACCGCGCCGACGAACCAGCGGCGCAACAGCAACGCCTCGAAGCTGTAGTCGTCGTGGCCCAACAGCTTCGGCAACTCCACCTCGAGGCGTGGCTTGCCGTCCCACGCCGGGAATCCCTCCACCATTTGCTTGATGGGGTGTACCGGCTGACGACTGCTGATCATCCCCACCATCTTCTCGATGTCGCGCTCCTTGAATTGCAACGGCTTCCCGTCGCTGGCCCGCGTGAAGACCTCGATGGAAAGCCGGATGTTCGTGATGTCTTGCTCCACCAGTGGGCGCCCACCCACCTCTGCGCCGTGCGTCATCTGGTTCCATGTCAGCGCTTCGTCGGTGTGGAAGATGGAGAGCCGCGATGCCGGCTCGTCAAAGAGCGCCGCCAACGTGGAGAGATTCTGTGCGTACCTCTCCGTCGTGTACTGAGAGCGCATCGCCAGTGCCGTGCCCTCAGCGCGCACCCACTTTGGCTCTCCGTCACCGCCGGGTTGCGCCTCCCAGAAGTCCGTCACCGCCTTTGGCGGCCACACCATGTCAGGCTGCTGCTGCCACCACTTCGCCACGTCCTCGTGGATGTCGGGCGTCGGCACAGTGACGCAGATGGCGCGACGCGCCTCCAGCAACTTCCGCAGCGCGTTGAATTTGATCTGCGACTTCTTGTGCGTGTCGTTCTGCTGGAACAACACGAAGAACTTGCCGGCGACGTCGACGCCGGCCGACTCGAGCTCCTCCGCGAACTTCGGCAGCGCGTCTTTCCCCGGCGCGCCAACCACCGTCGCGGCGCTGCCTGCCCACAGGGAGACAGCCAGGGTGTCGGCGATGCCCTCCGCCACCGCTACGACGACGGCATCGCCGACGGACTCCGGCGCACCGAAGAAGGCGCGCCCGGTGCTGCTGCCCTTCACTGACAGCACCTTCGGCTGAGAGAGGTTCTCGACGGGCGTGATGCGACGCAGTTGGATGCCGCGCGCCTGGCCGTTGATGTCCTTCAGCAGCGCCCCGACGCGGTAGCTGCCGCGCGCGAGACCTCGCGTCGCCTTCTGCTCATTCGGCCCGTCGAGCGCGAAGCGCACCAGCCCCGCGTCGACGGCGTCCTCCAACCATCGGCCGCGGAGGTACTCGCGGCCCTGCGCGTCGTCGCGCTGCAGCCCATCCCAAATGCGCTGCACGTCGGCCGGCGCCAGCTTGCCCTCCTCGTCGGGCGGCCTGCTGCCGACGACGCGGAGTTGCGGCGGTGCGCGTGACGGCACCGGCTGGCCACGCACGTGCGCGAAGGCCTCGGCGGCACTCCACCCGCGCGTGCGCTGGAGGAGGTCGACGTAGTCGCCGCTGGTGCCGCAGGCGTGGCAGTAGATGGCGGGCTTGCCGCCCTGCTTCAGGATGACGGCATTGAGGCGCGCGTTGGCCCCCTTGTCGGCGCACCCCTGCCACGGGCAGCGCAACCTGATGCCGCGGATGCCGAGGCCGTGCGACTCGGCCTCGTGCTGCAGCGCTTCGACGCCCAGCGCGCGCAGCAAGTCTTGGATGTCCCCTCCGGGCTGCGTCACGCGAACGACTCCTGTTGCTCTCCGAGGGGCCCACGTTCCGACTTGCGCGGCTGACGACAGTTGTGCGGCCAGAGAGGGAAGTCGACCGGCTTCGCGTGAATGCGCACGAAGTTCTCAAGCCCGCGCGTCTGCTTCCGATCTCCGCGCGCCCAACCGGTCCCATCGCACGACTCAACGCCGAGCTCCTCGAGCTCGTAGAGACGCTCAGGCGAGCAACAGCGCAGCAGATGAACGCGAGGAAACTCGCGCGCCCACGTTGAAACGGTTTCCCACTTCCATTTTTTCGTGCCGCCCACAGCGATCACCGCCGGCTGCACCCGAAGCGCGCGCACCGTCGCGGGCGTCATGCCGTCTTGCACCGCGAGTGCTGGCGGAATATCTCCGAGCTGCCCCACGTACTGCTCCCAACGCTCCAACGTGCGCTCCGCGTTGCCAGGCACGTCGGGCACGATGGCCCACAGCGGCTTTTGCGGCTTCACCTGCGTCCACACGATGAGTTGATGCCACCGACGTTCGATGATCGCCCACTTCTCTTCGTCGAAGAAATTCGTCTTCTCGGTCCACGCCGAGAACGCCCCGTTGTCGAGTGCGAAGGGAAACCACGGCCACGGGCCGCGCTGGGCACCTGGCGAGTAGAGGTGACCGAGTCGCCCTGTCTCGCGTGAGAGCGCGTGCCAGAACCAGCCTGTGGAGTTTGAGGGCATGACGATCACCCAGTCACCTCGACGCCCATGCAGTCGACGAGGTGCGTGTTGTCGCGATTCCACCGCGGCGCGTGCGGCACGACGTCACTCCAGCGGTAGTTGCCGCACTCGCACTTCACGAGGTGGCGCTCTCTGGCCTCGCGGTGCACGGCGCCGCGCACCTTCCTGCCGGGCCGCCGCGAAGTACTCGTCTGTCGGACTGAGTGGATGTGTGCATCGCGCAGCACCTCCTCGTCGGTGAAGTCGAGAGTCACGACGACGCCGTCAGCGTCGGTGAAGTGCCGGCCACTCATTCGCAGTCCTCCTGATGCAGTTTGAGGAGCGCCTGCATCTCGATTTGCCGCACGCGCTCCTTGGTGATGCCCAACAACCCGCCGACTTCCTCCAGCGTCGGCTCCACCGGCCGCGCGGCGACGTCGAGTGCACACGTCTCGCGCTCCTCCCAGCCTGGCAGCGGCGGCCTCAGGCTGCCCCTCGGCGTCACTTCGAGGCCCAGGTGGTAGCGACACGCCAGCCACGGGCACGGCCGCGACTCCGGGCACTCCGCCCTCGTCTTCGGCCTCTCCGCGTCGACGTCGGCCTCCAGCCCGTCGTCGACTTCGTCTTCCTCTTGTACGTCGCGACGCAACTGCTTCAGAGGGATGACGCTGCGCGCCCCCTCTGCCCACGTCACGCGGCGCCCGGACTCGTACACGCGCGCTGCCTCCGTGCATGGCGCGCAGCGGCAGCCTTGGTGCGCGTAGGCGCTTCGGGTGCCGTGCTTCATGGCGTGGCCTCGCCTTCGTGGAGGTGTGCGGTGCCGCCGGCGACTTCGGGCAAGTCCAGCGCCTCGACCCACTCGCGCGGCGGCCACTCCGTCTCCCCGGAGGCCCACTTGTAGCGGCTGCGCACCTGCTTCTTCGACGTGCACCTCTCTGCGATGCGGGCGAAGAAGCGCCACCACTCCTGCGGGTTGGCGCGCACGAGGCCGTAGCGGAGGACGCGCTGGCGACGCGCGACGTCTTCGGCGCTTCCTTCGTCGGCGATGGCCTTCGCGTGGGCGGCCTCCTCGTACTCGAGGCGCAACTCCTCGGGCGTCGGCGTGTAGCCGCACGAGTCGCACGGGTACGCACTGCGCACCGACTTGCACGCGGCGCAGACCATCCGGCCAGCGCCGCCACTCCGGCCGCCCTCGCCCTCCTCCATCGCGCGTCTCTCACCCTTCGAGGAAGACTCGGGGCTCCAGTCTCTCTCCGCGTACGGGTGCCCGTGCGCCGCGAGGCAGCCGGCGTGGTCGTGGATGCGCGCGCTGCGCTTGATGGCCTCGCTGCCGCAGTGCTGGCAGGCCTCGAGGAGGCTGCTGGTGTCTCGTCGGCAGCCGAAGCACCAGGTGCGCAGCCCACGCCCCACCATCTGCAGGTACAGCGACGTTGACAGCGTCGGCCGCGCGAGGACGATGCACTCGATGCTGGGGACGTCGAAGCCCTCCGTCAGCACGTTGCAGTTGCACACCACCGTCGTCTGGCCGCTGCGCAACCGCTGGACGATGGCGTCGCGCTCCACTGCGTGCATCTCGCCGTCGATGTGCTCCGCACGCACACCGGCCTTCACGAAGGCCTCAGCCATCAGCCGCGACGTGGCGATGGAGACGGCGAAGACGACGGTGCTCTTCCCCGGTGAGTAGCGCATCCACTCCTCGACGACGTCGCCGACGACGCGCTTGCTCGAGGCGGACTCCTCGAGGTCCTTCGTCCGGAAGTCGCCGCCCTGCACGCGCGCCTTCGTCGTGTCGACAGCCTCAAACTCCCAGCCGCCGACGGCGCAGAGGTAGCCCTCGTCGCGCAACTGCTTCGGCGTGCGCACGATGACGTGCGAGTCGAAGACGTCGGCGAGGCCGCGCCCGTCGAGCCGCCACGGCGTCGCGGTGAGGCCGATGACGCGCGCCCTCGGGTACAACTCCAGCACCTTCTGGTAGCCGCCCGCGGCCGCGTGGTGGGCCTCGTCGAGGAAGACGAGGTCAAAGCTGGGGTACGAGTCGAGGCGCCGCACCAGCGTTTGAATTGACGCAACCTGCACCGACAACTGCGGCGCCGGGCGCGCACCCGCCATGATGGTGCCGTGCCGCACGCCGAAGCGACGCAGCTTGTCGCCCGTCTGCGCGATGAGCTCCCGCCTGTGCGCGAGGAAGAGGATGCGACTGCCACGCGCCTCAGCGCTGCGGATTATTTCCGACGCGATGACGGTCTTCCCGCCGCCCGTCGGCAGAATTTTCAGCACGCGCTTCGCGCCGCGCCTGAACTTCTCGCGCGTCGCCTCGATTCCCTCGGACTGGTACGGGCGGAGCTCCACGCGTCACCTCACTCCGCGGCCTTCTGGAGGACCGACAACCACTCCTGCGCGGCCTCCTCGAGGATGGCGTCCGGGTCCTTCCCCAGCGCGACGGCGACGGTGCGGAAGCGCTTCAGCGTCTCCGACGCCGCGCGACGCTGCGTCTTCGGGCCTGCCCCTTCGTCGGTGTTGACGCCAGCGGCCCGAGAGTGGCCGGGCGCGTCAGGCGAGAGACATCCGGTAGCGCAGACGCCCTTCGTGTTGGTGCCGCGCAACTTCTTCCCACAGCCAGTACGGCCACAGACTTCACTCATGGTTGCTGCCTCCATTGGTGGCGACGGCGGCCGAGTCGATGGCGTCGCGCCTGGTGAAACGCGTCTGGCCGGGAGCGGCCTCGCGCATGAATGACGTGCTGCCGTGGCGGTGCGGCATCGTGCTGGCATGGCTCGGCAGCGCGCACTGACGCCCGGTGTCGGGGTTGATGGCCTTGCAGCTGCCGCGAGAGAGAGGCGGCGTTGGCAGCTGCACCTCCGCGACGACGGCGGCGGAGCGCTGTGCCGGAGAGGCGGTAGGTGCCGACGCCGGCACCGCGCGCTGCATCTTCGCGGCCATGAGTCGCTGCATGAGACTCACGCGCGGCCCTCCACGACGTAGTCGACGACGAAGGCGAGGCGCTGGCCGCTCCACTCGCCGCCCAGCGCGCTGGCAATCCAGCGCTGCCAGTCAGGCCGCGCGCGCCTGAAAAGGGCGTCGAGGTCGGAGTGGTCCTCGCCGTCGACCCACTGCACTGCCTCCATGCAGGCGCCGACGAGACGCAGCAGGCACCCGAGGTAGGTGTCCGCGCCCAGGTCCGCGCCGCCCAGGTCCGCGCCGCCCAGGTCCGCGCCGCCCAGGTCCGCGTCGCCCAGGTCCGCGCCGCGCAGGTCCGCGTGGCGCAGGTCCGCGTGGCGCAGGTCCGCGCCGCCCAGGTTCGCGTCGCCCAGGTCCGCGCCGCGCAGGTTCGCGCCGCCCAGG
>CALNBU010000824.1 GCA_937875615.1 uncultured Archangium sp. | reverse complement strand
GCTGGGCGCGCTGGCCATGCTGGGCGTGGTGCACAACTGGGCGTTTCACCCCGCAGTGGCGGGCGCGGCGGCCTGGGCGCTGGGCTTCTGCGCGACGGAGCAGGCTCAGCGCCGGGACAGCGTGCGCAGCGCCGCCCTGGCCGCGTGATGTCCGCACATGCCGTGCACGCCGCCACCCGGCGGCGTCGACGCGGAGCAGAGGAAGAGGCGCGGGTTGGGCGTGGAGTAGGGGCTCCAGCGCGCCACGGGCCGGGTGAAGAGCTGCGTCAGGTCGCTGACGCCGCCGGAGATGGCGCCCCCCGGCCAGGCCGGGTTGTAGGCGTCGAAGGCTGCGGCGGTCATGGTGTGGCGCGCCAGAATCAGCGACTGGAAGCCGGGCGCGAAGCGCTCCACCTGGGCCTCGATGGCCGCGGTGTGGTCCACCGTGGAGCCGCTCGGCACATGGCAGTACGCGTAGCCGGTGTGCTTCCCGGCCGGCGCGCGGGAGGGGTCGACCACGCTCTGCTGACAGAGGAGGACGAAGGGCCGGTCTGAGGGGTGGCCTCGCCACATCGCGGCCTCGGAGGCGCTCACCTCCTCCAGCGTGCCGCCCAGGTGCACCGTGGCGGCGCGGCGCATGGACGGGTCGGCCCAGGGGATGGGGCCGTCCAGCGCCCAGTCGACCTTGAACACCCCGGGGCCGTAGCGGAAGCGGCGCAGGCGCTGGGCGTAGCGCCGGGGCAGCGCGTCTCCGGCGACGGCCAGCAGGTTGGCGGGGCTGGTGTCGAACAGGACCACCCGCGAGGGCGGCAGCTCGTGGAGTGAGCGCACCGGGCGGCCGGTCTCCACGCGCCCACCCAGGCTGGAGAGGACGCCCAGCAACGCCCGGGTGAGGGCCGCGGAGCCACCCTTCACCACGGGCCAGTCGGTGAGGTGGCCGGTGAGCAGGAACACCAACCCCAGCGCCGCGGTGAGGCGGTGTTCGAGCGGCATGGTGGCGTGCGCGGCGCAGCCGGCGAGCAGGGCCTGTGCCCGCGGTCCCCGGAAGCGGCCCCGCGCCAGCCCCGAGGCGGAGCGCAGCGCGTGCAGCCCGAAGCGCAGCATGGTGAGCGGCCGCCGGGGGAGGCCCAGCGGGGCGAGCAGGTCGCTCAGCAGCTCCGGGCCCGCGTCGACGAAGGGCGCCAGCAGCGAGACGTAGGCGCGGGCGTCGCAGGCGTCGAGGCCATCGGCCGTCTCCTGCAGCGAGCGCCGCAGCAGCACCGCCGGCGCGGCGGGCAGCGGGTGCGCGGCCGACACCTC
>CALNBU010000823.1 GCA_937875615.1 uncultured Archangium sp. | reverse complement strand
TGATGCCGTCGATCTAGGCGTCGCGCTCCTTCCACACCAGCTCGCCGGCGTAGACGGTGATGGTGATGAGCGAGAAGAACGAGAAGGTGCCCTGCGCCAGCTCCAGCACCTGCCAGGTGACGGGCAGGGTGGCGGTCCCGAAGATCTGCTTCGCCACCACGATGCCCAGCAGCACGAAGAGCAGGCCGGCGCAGACGAAGGCCCAGTACACCGGGCTGCGCAGCACGTCGCGGAAGTGCAGCAGCCCGGCGCTCAGGGCGGTGCGCAGCCAGGCCGGGCGCCCCGACGGTGGAGCCGGCGTGGCGGGCGCGCGCGGCGGCGGTGGCTCGGCGTTGGCGGGGGTGCCCCGGTGCTCGTCGACGGTGACGCGAAAGCGCCGCGCGGTGAGGCCCAGCCCGGCCGCCGCGACGCCCAGCCACAGCACCCGGTTGGCGAGCATCAGCCCCGAGAGCGGCAGCAGCTGGCTGTTGCGCTCCACCGGCGTCCAGTAGCGGGTCACCACGTCGAAGGTGATGAAGCCGAAGGGGTCCGCCAGCGCGCCGAGGCGTTGGTTCTCCACGTTGCCCACCGCGGAGCTCAGCACCAGGTAGCCCAGCACCAGCACCACCACGCCCACGTACACGGGCGCCAGCTGGCGCGTCAGCGCGGCGAGCGAGAAGAAGAGGGCGCCGGCCACCAGCAGCATCGGCAATACGCCGACCAGCCACGCCCAGAGGTACACGTCGAGGCGGTGCGGGCCCAGCTGGTGCTGGGTCTTCAGCAGGCTCACCGCCAGCGCGGCGAACAGCTGGCCCGCGGGGATGGCGAGGAACAGCAGGCCCGAGAAGATCCACGCCCCGAGGAAGCGCCCCGCGAGATAGGGCCGCGGCCGCACCCGGGTGGTGAAGATGAGCGGCCAGGTCCGGGTGGTGAAGTCCTGCGCGCCGGCCTGGCCGAAGACGGCGGCCACCATGAAGAGGCCCAGCAGGGCCAACAGGTTCTGGTTGGCGAAGACGCTGGTGGGCCCGTTGGCGAAGATCCGCTCGCTGCCCACGCCGGCGCTGAAGCCGGAGAAGGCGCCCGCGTTGCCGGCCATGGCCAGGGCGCCGCCGGCGAAGAGCAGCGCGGCGTAGACCCAGGTGCTGAGCTGCTTGAGCCGCCGCAGCAGCTCGAAGGTGATGAGCGCGGTCATGGCGCCTTCGCCGCGTGCAGCGCGTGGAAGTAGACGTCTTCGAGGTCCGGCGCCACCGGCTCGAAGTCGGCGTCGGGGCGCTCGGTCGCGTAGACGTGCACCAGCCGCCGCCCGGCGACGCTGCGCGAGGCGATGATGGTCAGCCGGCCCTGCATCGCCGCGAGCTCGTCGGGCGTCACGAAGCGCTTCCACACCCGCCCCTCGAGCGCGTCGGTCACCTCCAGGGGGTTGCCCTGCAGCACCACCCGGCCCTGGGCGAGGATCGCCATCTGCTGGCAGAGCTCGGCCACGTCGCTGACGATGTGCGTCGAGAGCAGCACCACCACCCCCGAGGAGATCTCGGTCAGCAGGTGGTGGAAGCGGGCGCGCTCCTCGGGGTCGAGGCCGGCGGTCGGCTCGTCCACGATGAGCAACCTGGGGTTGCCCAACAGCGCCTGGGCGATGCCGAAGCGCTGCTTCATGCCGCCGGAGAAGCCGCCCAGGCGCCGGCTGGCGTGCTGCCAGAGGTTGGTCTTCTTGAGCAGCGACTCGACCACGTCGCGCCGGTGGGCGCGGTTGCTCAGGCCCTTGAGCTGCGCGAGGTGGTCGAGCATGTCGTGGGCCGAGACCTTCGGGTACACCCCGAACTCCTGCGGGAGGTAGCCGAGGCGCTCGCGCAGCTTCTCCGGCTCGCGCACCACGTCGACGCCGTCGAAGGTGATGGCGCCGGCGTCGATGTGCTGCAGCGTGGCGATGCTGCGCATCAGCGACGACTTGCCCGCGCCGTTGGGGCCCAGCAGGCCGAACATGCCGGTGGAGATGGTGAGGCTCACCTCCTGCAGCGCCTGCACTCCGTTGGGGTACCGCTTCGAGACCCGGTCGAGGATGAGCTCCATCGCCCCGCAGGTTTAGGCGATCTGTCCGGTCTTCGCCGGGATGCTCTTGAGCACCTGCAGCACGCTGCGCACGTGCAGGTCGAGGCGCAGCTCGTAGTGGAAGATGCCGCGGATGGTGCCGAGCGCGTCGATGACGAAGGTCACCCGGCGCACCAGCTTGAGCAGCGGCCAGATGACGTCGTAGCTGCGCGCGATGGAGCCGTTGGAGTCGCTGCCCATCAGGAAGCTGAGGCTCCGGCTCTGCGCGAAGTCACACTGGGTCTGATGGTCGTCGGTGGAGACGCCGAGGAGCTCGGCGCCGGCGGCGCGGATCTCCGGGTAGGCGTCCTGAAACTGGTCCGCCTGGATCATGCAGCCCGGCGTGAAGGCCTTGGGAAAGAAGTAGAGCACCAGCGGCTTCCCGCGGAAGTCGCGCAGGCGCACCCGCTGCCCATCGGTGGTGGTGGTCTCGAACTCAGGGGCGGGGGAGTCGATGGAGATCATACGTCGGCGCGCAGCTAAGGGCGCCGCGCGGTCTGTGGCAACAGCTCTTCTCCCGGTGTCACCGCCGCGTGCGTCCGGGAAAGGGCGCACGCGGCGGCGCTCCGGCCGTCGGTCAGTGGTGGTGGCCGCCGCCGGAGCCGGTCGACGGGATCACGCAGGCGATGGGCTCCTGCGCGGCGTTGACGTTGCTGGCGTTGAAGATGCTGGCCACCGCGGCGGGGGTGTTGGGGCCGAAGCGGGTGACCGCCGGCCAGCTGCCCTGGCCCTGGTCGGCGCCGCACTCCTCGACGTCGTCACACTTGATGTGGTGGTTGGGGTCGTGGGTGCCGGCGGGGCCGATGTGCGGGCAGTGCAGGGTCGGGTTCGCCGCCACCATGAAGTGGTGCTTGAACTTGCAGGTCACCGAGTTGCCCGCCAACGGCCGGTTGGGGCCACAGGCCTGAGAGTAGAGCGGGAGCGTGT
The DNA here is from genome assembly GCA_937875615.1 of uncultured Archangium sp. Taxonomy (GTDB): domain Bacteria; phylum Myxococcota; class Myxococcia; order Myxococcales; family Myxococcaceae; genus Archangium_A. The sequence goes on along the minus strand of CALNBU010000823.1, from coordinate 2,422 downwards.
TCATGTAGTCGAGGCAGTCCTGCTCGCTGGCGTACTGGCGGGTGGCCGGATCTCCAGCGCAGAACTGCGTGTGGTAGCGGCAGATGTCGCGCACGCCCCAGCGCTCGCTGCGCTCGGCGGTCTGTACGAAGGTCTCGACCCAGTCGCGCACGCCCGTCGTGGGCTGGACGTTGAAGGTGCTCACCTTCGTCTCGCAGGCCTGGAACTCGGCGCGCTGCTCGCTGTACGAGTCGGAGTAGGGCAGCAGACCGCGCAGGAAGCTCCCGCGGAAGGTGGAGCCCTGCACCCAGACCCGCCCGTTGGCGGTGACGTCGAGGCGCGCGGGCTTGGACGGGTCGATGGTGGTGTCGTAGTTCCAGTAGCCGTGGTTCAGCGAGGCGTAGGCCATGCCCAGGTACTCGGCGACGTCGGTCACGCCGTTGTAGGTGCCGATGCCGTAGGGCACGGTGAAGGAGATGTCGCTCTCGAACACCGTCGAGAGCCCGCCCTCGAAGGCCGGGGTGTCGAAGCAGGCCTGCTCGTTGGCCGCGTCGGCGAAGAGGTGACCGAAGGTGAGGATGGTCTGCAGCCGGGCCGCGTCCATCTGCATGTCATTGGGACCACAGCCATAGTCATGGCGCTTGAGACTGTTACAGCTCCGGAGCACACGCGGGACGGTGGTGAGCCACTTGAACGGCTGCACGATGCGGCACAGCGGCTCGAGCTCGTAGATCTGCTGGCCTTCCTCGCCGAGCAGCAGGTCGAGGGCAGGGTTGCACTCGCAGCGGTCCCTCGCCATCTCCCGCACCGCGTCGCAGCACGCCCCGAGGTTGGAGGGGAGGCCCAGCCAGTTGGTCTGTTGGCACACCTGAATGGCGCCCAGGTCTGAAATACATTCATTGGTATTGGTTGCGCCCAGCGCCCAGGTGCTGCTGAGCAGAGCAATCATTGCGAGCTGACCCGTCATGCTACGTTTGCCTGTCCGTCGTTGATTCATGCTGCGATCCCTTCTGTGAGAGGCGTTTGGTCGCACAAAGGTTGTTTGCGCGACATGGTGGAGCCTGCAACAGTCAGACTGTAATGAACAAGGTGCGGGCTCACCGACCTGTCGCGTCTTCTGCTTGCAACACAGACATGTCGTGCGGAGCGCCCACATGGGCCGATGGGACGTGTACTTTTGGTAACATCGGAGGCCGCTCACATGGTCCGCTGATGTAGGTGCGTCTGGAATGTCTTGTCAGCGTTCTGTGGCATCCGTAGACTCTGGCGCGTTTTCCAACAACTCCACTCAGCGGCTGGCGGTCAAAGACGATGCAGAGAACGGCAGTCGAGAGCTTCATTCCACTCCTGCGGCTCGGACACTGCGTGTTCGTCAGCGTGCCGTCAGAGCTGTCGGATTCGCAGGCCCGGTTCCTCCAGGACACGGTGAGCCAGCGGCTCTCGGAGGCGGTGGGGGTTCGTGGGTTGGTGATGGACGTGTCTGCGCTGAGCATCGTCGACTCCTTCGCCGCGAAGATCCTGGGCGAGACCGCGAGCATCGCGCGCCAGTTCGGGGTCAAGGCGGTGCTGGTGGGCATGCGGCCGGCGGTGGCCATCACCCTGGTGGAGCTCGGCGTCGATCTCCGCCACGTCGAGACCGCGCTCACCCTCGAACGCGCGCTGGAGAAGCTGCGCGTCCGCATCGTGTCGCTGGAGTGAACGTGAGCGCCATCCTCGACGCCATCACGCCGATCATGAACGACAGCATCGGGGTCACCGCCGCGCGCGGAGTCTTCCGCACGCTGCCCACCTCGGTGAACGCCTCGCCCGGGGCGCTCGACGTGGTGGAGGTGCGCGAGCTGTTGATGCACCTCGAGACGAGCGGCCGCATCTTCTCCACGCCGGGCCGCGCGCTCCCGGTGAAGCGCCTGCGCGAGCTCATCACCGCCGGGCTCCCAGCCCGCGAGAAGGTGGAGCGCTTCGGTATCCGCACCGACATCGACGTGCTGACCGTGCAGCGGGCGACGCAGGCGCTCACCAAGAGCTTCTTCAGCGTGACCGACTGCGTGCGCCTGGCCACCGCGGTGTCGGAGCTGGCGCGCAACATCTACATGTACGCGAAGTCCGGGACGGTGACGCTCAAGTTGTCGGAGGAGCCGACGCACTGGTGCTTCGAGCTGGAGGCCGTGGATCAGGGGCCCGGCATCACGAACCTCGACGTCATCTTCTCTGGCGGGTACCGCTCGCGCACCGGCCTGGGGCGGGGGCTCATCGGCACCCGCGCGTTGCTCGACGACATGCAGGTGGACAGCGCGCCGGGGCGCGGCACCCGGGTCTCCGGCGTGCGGCGGGCGGGGCGCCGGTGAGCGGTTGGCGCTTCACCGCCGCGCGGCGCGAGCGGCCGATGGAGGGGCTGAGCACCTGCGGAGACCGGGTGGTCGATGTGCAGGCGCTGGCCGCGCCG
>CALNBU010000822.1 GCA_937875615.1 uncultured Archangium sp. | reverse complement strand
CAGGGCCTCGCGCACCCGGGCTTCGTCGCCGCGCGCCAGGGTGGCGAACCAGTCCGCGAGCGGCCAGCGCTCGCCCGCGGGGAGCCCGAAGAGCGCACCGAAGCGGGCGTCGCCGGTCACCGCGTCGGGCGCGGTGCTCCAGGTGCCGGCCCCCGCGGCCTCCAGGGCCATGGCGAGGCGGGCCTGCGTGCGCTGGGCCTCGGCCCGGAGCCAGGCGGTCTCCACGGTGCGCCGTATCAACTGCGCCAACCGCCGCGGCTCACCCACCGAGGCCTTGGGGAGGTAGTCCTCCGCCCCGGCCTTCATCGCCTCCACCGCCACCTCCTCGCTGCCCTGCCCGGAGAGGAAGACGCAGGGGAGCCCCGGTTGAATCCGGCGCAGCCGCGTCAGCACCTCGGGCCCGGTGTCGGGAGGGAGGAAGAAATCGAGCACCACGACGTCCACGGGCGCCTCGCGCAACAGCGCCTCGGCCGCCGTCGCGTGCGCGGCCTCGCGCAGCGGGAAGCCCTTGAGCATCCTGCGCGCGGCGAGGCGGTCGACCTCGTCGTCGTCGACCAACAGCACGCTGGGCGTCATCACGGGCCGGCACCGGGGCCGTCGCCGCTGCGCTCCGTCGGCAGGCCCCAGCCCTCGAGGCGGCGGTACAGCGTGCGCCGGTCGATGCCCAGCAGCTGTGCTGCGCGGCTGCGGTTGTCCTTCGAGAGCTGCAGCACGCGCAGCACGTAGCGCTTCTCGAGCTCCTCCAGCGTCACCACCTCTTCGGCGGCGTCGACCTGCATGGTGAAGCGCTCGCGCTCGTGCAGGCGCACGGCGTCGGGGAGGTCGGCCAGGGTCACCTCGGGCCCTCGCGCGAGGGCGGCGAGCCGCTCCACGCAGTTCTCCAGCTCACGGACGTTGCCGGGCCACGAGTAGCCGAGCAGCTTCTGCGCCACGTCGGGCGGCACCGTGAGCGCCGCGCGCCGGTCGCGCTCACAGACCGTGGCGAGGAAGCGCGTGGCGAGGTGCACGATGTCGATGCCGCGCTCCCGCAGCGGCGGCAGGTCGATGCGGATGACGTTGAGGCGGTAGAAGAGGTCTTGCCGGAAGCGACCGGCCTCGACCTCCGCCTCCAGGTCGCGGTGGGTGGCGGCGAGAATCCGCGCGTCGAAGGCCACCTCGCTGTTGCTGCCCAGCGGGCGCACCGTGCGCTCCTGCAGCGCGCGCAGCAGCTTGGCCTGGTTGTCGAGCGTCAGCTCCGCCACCTCGTCGAGGAAGAGCGTGCCGCCGTCGGCCTCCACGAAGAGCCCCTGCCGGGCCGCGCGCGCGTCGGTGAAGGCCCCCTTCACGAAGCCGAAGAGCTCGCTCTCGACCAGCGAGGCGGGGAGCGCGGCGCAGTTGATGGCCACGAAGGGGTGCCGGGCCCGCGGCGACTGGGCGTGCAGCGCGCGCGCCACCAGCTCCTTGCCGGTGCCGGTCTCGCCGTGCACCAGCACGCTGGCGCCGGAGGGCGCCACGCGCATCACCAGCTCGCGCACCGTGCGCATGGCGTCGCTCTGTCCGAAGAGGCCGGACTCCGAGGCCGGCCGCGCCGAGGTGGCCTCGCGGAGCTCCCGCGCCAGCTGCTGTCGCTCCACGGCGCGGCGCACGCAGGGCAGCAGGAGCGCGGGCTCGAGCGGCTTGGTGAGGAAGTCCCACGCGCCCGCGCGCAGCGCCGCCACCGCGTTGTCGACGCTGGCCTCGGCGGTCACCACGATGACGGGGAGGTCGGGCCGGGAGGCGCGCAGGGCCTCGCACAGGCGCAGCCCGTCGAGCCTCGGCATGCCCACGTCGGTCACCAGCACGTCGAACCTGCCCGGGCCCTCCAGCGCCTCCAGCGCGGCCTGCCCGTCGGCGAAGGTCACCACCTCATGGTGGTCGGCGGCGAGCACCTCCTGGAGCAGCTGCGCCTGGATGGCGTCGTCTTCAGCGATGGCGATGCGGGCGCGCATGAGGCCCAGGTCATTAGCAGTATTGGCGCCACCATGAGGTGCCGCACGGTTGGCCGTCGCAGACTGCGCACGCTCGCCTCAGGTGCGGCGGCGGGTGGGGCGTTCGTGCGCGTGGCGTGTCAGCGGGGTGCCGTCGGCGCCGGCGCCGCCCGGCCGGCGCGCGCGCTCAACGCGTCCTTGAGGCGCTTCGGCCAGGTGAAGTGG
>CALNBU010000821.1 GCA_937875615.1 uncultured Archangium sp. | reverse complement strand
CTCCCCGGAAGGCCGGCTCTCGGCGTCGGGCGCCTCCCACGGAGCCGCGAAACCGCTCCCCGCACAGACTCAAAGCCAGCTAGCCTCGCAGGCCGCTTGGCATCCCTGACTCGTTCGATTGGTCTCTCGCTCGGCGCGGACATCTGCTGGCCGCTCTGCTTCGAGCACATCATGAAGCGCCTCGCGCTTCGCATCCCCTACAAGGGCGACACCCTCGACTTCCACGTCGAGCGCGTCACCATCGAGCCCTACGCGCTGACCCAGCCCGTGAAGTACGACGTGGTCATCGACCGGCTCACGCACTGGTACGACACCACGCGCGAGTGGATAAAGAAGGGCGTGTTGATGAACGACCTGTACGTCTTCAACAACCCCTTCTCGGTGCAGTCGATGGAGAAGCACACCAGCTACGCCGCGATGACGCGCCTGGGGATGCCCATCCCCGAGACGTGGATGGTGCCGCCCAAGTCCTACGAGCAGCTCCCCGACCTGAAGCCCACGCTGTCGAAGTACGCGCGGCTCTTCGACCTCGCGGCCATCGGCCGCAGCATCGGCTACCCGCTGTTCATGAAGCCCTACGACGGCGGCGGCTGGAAGGGCGTCACCCGCATCAAGGACGAAGCGGCGCTCAAGAAGGCCTACGACGAGTCGGGCACCATGGTGATGCACCTCCAGAAGGCCGTCGACCCCTACGACCGCTTCGTGCGCACCATCGGCTTCGGCCCGCAGACGCGCAGCGTCTTCTACGACCCCGACGCGCCGCTGCACGACCGCTACACCATGAAGAAGGAGGCCGACTTCCTCTCGGCGGAGGACCGGCAGGTGCTGGAAGACACCACCCTGACCATCAACGCCTTCTTCGGGTGGGACTTCAACTCCTGCGAGTCGCTGCGCAACACCAACACCGGCGTGTGGCACCCCATCGACTTCGCCAACCCCTGCCCCGACTCGCAGGTCACCAGCCTCCACTACCACTTCCCCTGGCTGGTGAAGGCCTACCTCCGGTGGGCCATCTTCACCGCCGCCACCCGGCGGCCGATGCGCAAGGCCTTCGACTGGCAGCCCTTCTATGAGCTGGCCGCCACCGAGCAGCCCTGGGCCGACAAGCTCAAGGCCTACGGGAAGCTCTCGCGCACCCTCCTCCAGGCCGAGGCCTTCGAGGAGTTCAACCACCAGCACCTGGGGCACCTCGACGAGGTGGCCTGGGAGTTCTTCGGCACCGAGGAGGCCAAAGACGCCGTGCGCCAGAAGGTGACAGCGCTCTTCCCCGCGCACGAGGTCGAGCCCTTCACCGAGCTCTTCTTCCGGCGCATCCAGCAGTGGCGGGCGGAGCAGAAGTGAAGACCTCGGCCCGTTGGTACTCGCAGCGCATGAAGCGCGAGGCGACGTTGGTGCGCTGGGGCACCTACGGCCAGCCGGTGTTGTTGTTCCCCACCGCCGGCGGCGACGCAGAGGAGGTGGAGCGCTTCCTGATGATGAAGGTGCTCGCGCCGCTCATCGACGCCGGGAAGGTGAAAATCTACTCCGTCGACTCCGTCGCCGGGCAGGCCATGGTGCAGAAGGAGGGCAGCCCCGGCCACCGCCAGTGGCTGCTCAACCAGTTCCACCAGTACGTGCGCCACGAGGTGGTGCCGGCCATCCGCAAGGACTGCAACGACGAGCACCTCGAGGTCTTCTCGGCCGGCGCCAGCATCGGGGCCTTCCACGCCGCGGCCGTCCTCTGCCGCTTTCCCGACGTCTTCAGCAAGGCCATCTGCATGTCGGGCACCTACGACCTCCGCCGGTTCATGTCGGCGGACCGCTTCGGCGACGACTTCTTCGTCAGCTCGCCGTTGCACTTCGTGCCCACCCTGGCCGGGCCCCACCTCGACAAGCTGCGCACCCGCTACGTGCTCATTCCCTCGGGCGAGGGGCGCGCCGAAGACATCAGCGAGTCGTGGAACCTGGCCCGGGTGCTGGGCAGCAAGGGCGTCCCCAACCGGGTCGTCTCGTGGGGCAAGCAGACGCCGCACGACTGGATGACCTGGCGGGACATGCTGCCGCTGTACCTGCGCGAGCTGCTGCCTGGTTGAGCCGGCGCGACCGGGGCGCCTCCTTTGACGCGGCGCACACCAGTTGTTGAAACCACCCGCGCCCTTGTCGCATGCTTGGGACCTCCCCCGGAGGCTGTCTGAGCAACGAGACAACTCGAGCCCATAAAAAAATCGATGCTGAACGCGACCCGAAGAGCGGTCGCGCCTTCGTCCGCGCGGTGCTCTCAGACCTGAAGGCGCTGGAGCGGATGCTCAAAGACGGCCTCTTCGAGAAGGGCGTGCGCCGCATCGGCGCCGAGCAGGAGCTCTTCCTCACCGACGCCTCCTACACCCCGGTGCCGGCCATCATGCCGATGCTGGAGCGGCTGAAGGACCCGCACTTCACCACCGAGCTGGGCGCCTTCCAGCTCGAGATGAACGCGGCGCCGCAGAACTTCTCCGGCGACGGCTTCTCGCGCCTGGAGCGGGAGCTGACCTCGCTGATGAAGCAGACCTGGGCCGCCGCCGACGAGCTGGGGCTCCACGCGGTGCTGGTCGGCATCCTGCCCACCATGCGCAAGGTCGACCTGGGCATGAAGAACATGGTGCCCAGCCCGCGCTACCTCGCCCTCTCGAAGGTGGTGCAGGCGATGCGCGGCGGCGACTTCGAGTTCTCCATCAAGGGGCTCGACGAGCTGGTGCTCGCCCACGACTCGGTGATGATGGAGGCCTGCAACTCCAGCTTCCAGGTGCACCTGCAGGTCGACGCCGACGACTTCGTGCGCCAGTACAACCTGGCCCAGGTGCTGGCCGGCCCCACCATGAGCATCTCCTGCAACTCGCCGCTGCTGTTCGGCAAGCGGCTGTGGGCGGAGACGCGCATCGCGCTGTTCCAGCAGTCCGTCGACACGCGCAGCAAGACGCAGCACCTCCGCAACGAGACCAGCCGCGTCAACTTCGGCACCCGCTACATCGAGCGCGACATCACCGACATCTTCCGCGAGGACATCGTGCGCTTCCGCGCGCTGGTGGGCTCCTCCTCCGATGAAGACCCGCTCCGGGTGTTGGCCGACGGCGGCGTCCCGGAGCTCAAGGCGCTGCGGCTGCACAACGGCACCATCTACCGCTGGAACCGCGCCTGCTACGGCATCATCGACGGCAAGCCGCACCTGCGCATCGAGAACCGGGTGATGCCCGCCGGGCCCTCGGTGCCCGACGAGGTGGCCAACGCCGCCTTCTGGTGCGGCGCCATGGTGGGCCTCGGGCAGCGCGAAGAAGACGTGACCCGGCGCATCGACTTCGACCACGCCGCCGGCAACTTCTACGCGGCGGCGCGCGAGGGCTACATGGCGCCGATGTACTGGCTCGACGGCAAGGAGCTGACCGCGCGAGACCTCATCCTCGACGTGCTGCTGCCGGTGGCCGAGGAGGGCCTGCGCGCCCAGCGCGTCGACGAGGCCGACATCGCCCGCTACCTGGGCATCATCGACGCCCGCATGCGCTCGGGCCGCACCGGCGCCCGCTGGCTCACCCAGTCGCTGCACGCCATGAAGGACAACGGGAGCGCCGGCCAGCGACAGGCCGCGCTCGTCGCCGCCACCGTCAACCGACAGAGAGAGGGGAAGCCCGTGTCTGAATGGGAGCACGCGAAACTGGAAGAGGCGGGGCAGACGAAGCACACCTACCAGCGCGTCGAGCAGTTCATGACCACCCAGCTCTTCACCGTGGAGGCCGACGACGCCGTCGACCTGGTGGCCAACATCATGAGCTGGGAGCGGGTGCGCTACGTGCTGGTCGAAAACAAGGCCCACGAGCTGGTGGGCCTCGTCTCTCACCGGGCCGTGCTGCGCTTCCTCACCAACGGCGGCATCACCAAGGACGTGCCGGTGAGCGAGCTGATGCGCACCGACGTCCTCACCGTCACGCCGGAGACGCCGACGCTGGAGGCCATCTCCTTGATGAAGGACAAGCGCATCGGCTGCGTGCCGGTGCTCCTCGACCAGAAGCTGGTGGGCGTGCTGACCGAGGAGAACTTCCTCAAGATTGCGCGCGACCTGCTGGAACAACAGCTGCGCTGAAGCCTGGCAGCCCGTCTCGCGCCGCGCACGAAACGGGCTGCCTCAGACGTTACGACGGCTCGCCGCCGCCGCCTTCTTCGCCCACGGCCAGCGTCGTCGCGCCGCCCTCTTCGCCCATCGCCTTCGTGGTGGGCTCGCCGCCTTCTTCACCCACCGCCAGCGTCGTCACTTCGCCACCCTCTTCGCCCAGCGCCTTCGTAGTGGGGCCGGGGTCTCCGCCTTCTTCGCCCACCGCCTGCGTCGTCACCTCGCCGCCCTCTTCACCGATGGCGCGCGTGGTGGGGCCGGGGTCTCCGCCTTCTTCGCCTACCGCCAGCGTCGTTACCTCGCCGCCTTCTTCACCGATGGCGCGTGTGGTGGGGCCGGGGTCTCCGCCTTCTTCGCCTACCGCCAGCGTCGTCGCGCCGCCCTCTTCGCCCAGCGCCTTCGTGGTGGGCTCACCGCCTTCTTCACCCACCGCCAGCGTCGTCACCTCGCCGCCTTCTTCGCCCAACGCCTTCGTGGTGGGCTCGCCGCCTTCTTCACCCACTGCCATGGTGGTGACGTCGTACGGCGGCTTGCTGCCACCCTCTTCGCCCACCGCCTGCGTCGTCGCGTCCGGCGGCTTACTGCCGCCCTCTTCGCCCACTGCCTGCGTCGTCGCGTCCGGCGGCTTGCTTCCGCCCTCTTCGCCCACTGCCTGCGTCGTCGCGTCCGGCGGCTTGCTGCCGCCCTCTTCGCCCACCGCCCGCGAGGTACGGTCCCACGAATCTCCCGGCGGCCGATCTCCACCTTCTTCACCGACGGCCTGCGTGGTGCGCTGCGGAGGCGCCTTCTGGGCCTTCGGCAACTCGTACTTCACGAAACTCGGCTTCTTCGGACCGCGAACCGTCATGGGTTTCTCCTTCTCGTGTATGTGGTTTTTTCCATTATCCCCACCTGAGAAGCTAAGTTGCCCGCAGAAATGGCACGCCGGGTTGGCATTTTTGGCAACGAGGAAGACCGTCAGGTTCAACGCGTCTCCCAGGAATTACAGGCGCTTGGTGCGGAACCTCTCCTCATCAGCCCCTCGGCGCTGGCCCGAGGCCTCCCGCTCTCCGAGCGCGACGGGCGCTTCATCTACCGGGGCGTCGACACCAGCGAGCTCACCGGCTTCTACCTGCGCGGCATCCCCGCGGCCTACGCGCCGGCCTTCGAAAAAGACGAAGAGCTGGTGCTCTACGAAGACTGGTTCATCCGCTACATGCAGGAGCGGGAGCGCGCCTCGTTCTACATCGCCTGGCTGCTCTCGCTGCAGGAGCGCGGCGTGCGCCTGGTGAACGGACCTCAGGCGGCCAGCGTGCTGCAGTACAAGCCGTTCCAGCTCCACGCGCTGCGCACCGTGGGCGCGCAGGTACCGAAGACGCTGCTGAGCAACGACCCCGAGGCGGTGCGCGCCTTCCGCGCCGAGGTGGGCGAGGTCATCTACAAACCGCTGATGGGTGGCGCCCTGACGCAGCCGCTCGACGACGCGCGGATGAAGGACCTGAGCGCGGTGACGCTCTCGCCGGTCATCTTCCAGGAGCGCGTCGACGGCGACGACCTGCGCGTGATGCTAGCCGGTGACGACATCGTCTCCAGCGTCGCCATCCGCACACCCGCGCAGCACCTCGACTTCCGCGGAGACCCCACCTACGCCTCGGGCGCGGCCACCTATGAAGAGGTGACGCTGCCGGCCGAGGTGGCCGAGCTGTGCCGGCGCGCCGCGCGCCTGTGCGGGCTGCTCTTCGCGGGCATCGACATCAAGCGGACCAGCGACGGCCGCTGGGTCTTCCTCGAGCTCAACAGCTCGCCCATCTACCTCGACGTGGAGTGGAAGCTGGGCCACCCCATCAGCCGCGCCATCGCCGAGCTGGTGCTGGGGTCGAGAAACCCGGCCTAGGGCGCCTGCCGCTGACCGCCGCGCCCACCCTGGCGACCGCCCTCCGCGCCGCGAGCGCCCAGGCTCTCTCCACCGCCGGTCCGGCCGTCGCTGCGCCGGAGCTGCTGGTACTGCTGGGTCTGCGACTCGTCGAGGAGCGCGCCCATGGCCGAGTCGGTCTCCCGACGCTGCGTCCGCAGGAACTCCGACACCTCCTGCCAGGTGGCCTGGCCCAGCCGGAGCTGCTCCATCTTTCGGGTGCGCTCCGCGGTCTCCAGCTCGAGGCGCTCGTTCAGCTTCTGCTCCGCCGCGTAGGACAGCTTCGCGGTGCCGGCGAAGTCCTTCCAGCGCTGCTGCTGCTGCACGGCCTGCTCGCGCCGGCGCTCCTCGACCTGTTGGGCGCGCTCGCGCTGCTGGTCTGACTGCACCTCGCGCAGCAGCTCCTTGATGGCGCCGCGGCCAGCCTCGTCGGTCAGCACCTCGCCGCTCATCACGCTGCGCAGCTCGGAGCGCAGCTTCTCCACCTCCGCCGCCAGGCCCGCAGGCGCCGCCGCCACGCCCGGCGCCGTGGGGCTCCGCCGCTCGAGCTGCACCACGCGGTCCCACAGCGCGCGGTTGTCGTCCTCCAGCAGCTCCACGCGCCGCTTGAGGAACTCGGCCTCGTCGTCGCTCAGCGCGGGCTCAGGCGCCAGCGCCATCGGCGGCGCCACCACCTCGCCGCGCGGCACCAGCGCGAAGGCCAGCGCGAGCAACGAGACGCAGAGGGCGGCGACGGGCAGCGCACGATTCATGGCGGCGACCTTCGCACAAAGGTTATGACTGGTGCTCGGGCTTCAACGGGCCCGCTCCATGCGCTGAAAGAGACCGCCGCATCCTTGCAGCAGAGACCGCCCCGCCCCCCCCGCGGTGGGCGCGTCATCTCCTTCTCTCTTTCACCCCCCGGAGCTCCCGTATGTCATCCCTTCGCGCGTCTGCGCTGTCCTGGTCGTTCGAGGTCCCGCTGTTCAGCGACGTCACCTTTCACCTCACGCCCGGCTGGACCGGCCTGGTGGGCGCCAACGGCGCCGGCAAGAGCACCCTGCTGCGGCTGCTGAGCCGGGCGTGGACGCCCACCTCAGGCCAGCTCCACTTCGAGCCCCGGGACGCGCAGGTGGTGTGCTGCGACCAGCGCGTCGAGGCGCCCGTCAGCGCCGCCTTCGCCTGGGCCGGCGACGGGCTGGCGCGGCGGCTCCACGGGCGGCTGCGACTCGAGCCGGAGCAGCTGGAGCGCTGGCCCACGCTGTCGCCCGGAGAGCGCAAGCGCTGGCAGGTGGGCGCGGCGCTCGCCCGCTGTGGAGCGAGCCCGGGGTGCTGCTGCTGGACGAGCCCACCAACCACCTCGACGAGGCCGGGCGGGCGCTGCTGCTGGAGGCGCTGCGCGACTTCCACGGCGTCGGGGTGCTGGTGTCCCACGACCGGGCGCTGCTCGACGCGCTGACGGTGGCCACACTGCGCCTGCACGGCGGCACCGCCGGCTTCTGGCGGTTGCCCTTCTCGCAGGCCCGCGCGACGTGGACGGCGCAGGAGGCGGCGGTCCGCGAGGCG
>CALNBU010000820.1 GCA_937875615.1 uncultured Archangium sp. | reverse complement strand
TCGAGGTGCAAGGCCAGCCCGCCGGCGGGCAGCCCGGAGAGGAAGCGCCGCTGCAGCGCCTGCGCGTGCGCCTGCGAGGCGGCCGTGGTGCACCCCACCTCGTCGCGCCAGCGCAGCGCCGCGTCGAGCCGGTAGAGGCCGCTGACGTCGAAGGTGGCGCCGGCGAAGCGCTGGCCACCCTGCGCGTACGGCACGCCCTGCACCCGCGCGTCGAGCGCGCCGAAGGCGGCGAACCAACCGGTGTTGCGCGGCCGCAGCGACATGGCCCCGGGCGGCACGTGGAGGAAGCACGCGCCCTCGCCCGCCATGGCGTACTTGTAGCCGCCGGCCAGGTAGAAGGCGCGCTGGCCCACGCCGCTCAGGTCCGTCGGCACCGCGCAGAAGCCATGGTAGCCGTCGATGACCACCATCGCCTCCGCCGGCAGCGCCGCCACCAGCGCGTCGAGGCCGGGCACCACCGCGCCGGAGTTGAAGAAGACGTGGCTGAAGAAGACCAGCTCCGCGCCCGCAGCGGCCGCCACCAGGCGCTCCGGGAACGACGCGAAGGGCTCCGCCGGCACCCGCACCACCGTGGCCAGGCCGTCTTCTTCGAGGCGCCGGGTCTGGCGCTCGAACGAGTGGAACTCCGAGTCGCTCGTCACCACCCGCGGCCGCGGCCCCAGGCACGAGAGCAGGCGCAGCACGAGCTCGTGGGTGTTGGGCGCGAAGACCAGGCTCGAAGGCTCCGGCAGCCGCAGCTCCCGCGCCACGCCGCGCTGCACGGCGGGCAGCAGCTCGTCGAAGACGTGCGTCCACTTGTCGTCGGCCAGGCGCGCGGCGTCGAGCCAGGCCCGCTGCTGCGCCTCGAAGGTGACGTCAGGCCACGGGTGGTGGCTGTGGGCGGCGAAGTGCAGCCGCCCCGGCGCGCTCTCCAGAAACCGCTGAAAGTGCGCCTTCCAGCTCATTCACTTGCCCAGCAGCTCTTTGACCTTCCCAAAGAAGCTCCTGCTCTGCGGGTTGACGTCTTCGCCCGAGACCTCGGCGAACTTCGTCAGCAGCTCGCGCTGCTTGCCCGAGAGGTTCTGCGGCGTCTCCACCACCACCCGCACGTGCTGGTCGCCGCGCCCATTCGACTGCAGGTGGGGAATGCCCTTGCCCTTGAGCCGGAAGACCTTGCCGCTCTGCGTGCCCTCCGGCACCTTCATCTTCACCAGGCCGTCCAGCGTGGGCACGTCGAGCTGCGCGCCCAGCGCGGCCTGCACGAAGGAGATGGGCACCTCACAGAAGACCTCGAACTCCTCGCGGTGGAAGAGCGGGTGCTCCTTGACGTGCACCACCACGTAGAGGTCTCCCGGCGGGCCACCCTGCTCGCCCGGCTCGCCCTCGCCCGCCAGCCGCACCCGGGTGCCGGTGTCGACGCCGGCGGGAATCTTCACCGAGAGCTCGCTCACCGACTCGGTCTTGCCGGAGCCGCGGCAGCTCTTGCACGGGTCGGCCACCACGCTGCCGGCGCCGCCGCACTGCGTGCAGGTGCGCGCCACCGCGAAGAAGCCCTGGGTGAAGCGCACCTCGCCCGCACCGCCGCAGGTGGCGCAGGCGCGCCGCTGCCGGCTCTTGCTGCCGGTGCCATCGCACTCGTCGCAGCGCTTGGGCCGGGGAATCTTCACCGTGACGTCGGTGCCGAAGGCCGCCTCTTCGAAGGTCAGCTCGAGGTTGTAGCGGAGGTCGGCGCCCCGGTTGCGGCCCCCGCGCCGGCCGCGCCCACCGCCGCCGAAGATGTCGCCGAAAATCTCGCCGAAGATGTCGTTGATGTTGACGTTGTTGAAGCCGGAGCCGCCGAAGCCCGCCACCCCCTCGTGGCCGAAGCGGTCGTAACGCGCGCGTCGGTCGCCGTCGGAGAGCACCTCGTAGGCCTCCGAGGCCTCCTTGAACTTCTCCTCCGCCTCGGCGTCGCCGGGGTTGCGGTCGGGGTGGTACTGCATCGCCAGCTTGCTTCTTCAAAGAGTCCGCGTCGGCACCGCGCTCGACACCGAGCACTTCGTAGTAGTCACGCTTGGAAGCCATGGGCGCGAGCCACTTAACGCAGCCTGACACGAATGCAATCGGCGCCCCCCGCCCGGACAAACGTGTCTGGCTGCGGCTGCTGCGCTTCGGCGCGCCCTTCCGCGCGCTGCTGGGGCTGGGCGTGCTGCTCTCGC
>CALNBU010000819.1 GCA_937875615.1 uncultured Archangium sp. | reverse complement strand
CGCGGCGTCGGAGAAGGACAGGCCGGGCGGCTTCCTGGCCCACACCCGGGCCGGCGCGCAGACCTGCTCCGCGAACCCACCGAAGCCGGTGGCGGAGAGGTCGGCCACCACCTCGTCGCCCACCACGAAGCCGGCCACCTCCGCGCCCACCGAGATCACCCGCCCGGCGACGTCGGCGCCGGGCGCCAGCAGGGTTGGCCTGGTCAGGCCCACCGCGAAGCGCACCGGGAAGGGGGTGCCGTACACGATGTGCGCGTCGGCCGCGTTCACCGACGCCGCCACCACCTCGACCAGCAGCGAGGTGGCGTCGGGCTGCGGGATCTCCACCTCCCGCAGGGCCAGCGTGCCGTAGGCCGGCAGGGTCATCGCCTTCATTCGCTTCGGTTCGGACATGGGGATCCCTTCAGTTGGTTTACATAGTAAGCCAAAACGCTCCACCGCACCACGAACGGCATTCGTGGCGATTTCCGCGAAATTGAGCGCGGCTGGTTTACGACGTAAATTCAGGCCCATGAGCAGACCGCGCCGCGCGCCAGGAGCCCGTGCCCGCCCCGGGTTGTCGCAGGAGCGGGTGCTTCGCGCGGCCATGGCGCTGGCCGACGAGGCGGGCATCCCCGCGGTGACCATGCGCGCGGTGGGCCAGCGCCTGCGGGTGGAGGCGATGTCGCTCTACAAGCACGTCAGCGGGAAGGAGGCGCTCCTCGACGGGCTGGTCGAGCTGGTCTTCTCGGAGATGCTGGTGCCCATGCCCGGCACCCCGTGGAGAGAGGCGCTGCGCTCACGCGCGGCGTCGGCCCGGGCGGTGCTGCTGCGCCACCGCTGGGCGGCCACGCTGGTGGAGTCGCGACTCGACCCCGGCCCCATGCGGCTGCGCCACCACGAGGGCGTGCTGCGGGCGCTGCGGGAGGCCGGCTTCAGCGTCGCCCTCGCCTACGCCGCCTTCCTCACCCTCGACAGCTACATCTACGGCTTCGTCATGCAGGAGGTGGCCTGGCCCTTCGAGCCCGAAGAGCGCCCGGAGATCATCGATGCGCTGAGCCCCGCCATGTCGGAACAGACGCACCCCCACCTCCTCGAGGTGATGCGCTTCGTGCACAGCCGCGGCGCCGGCGCGACCCCGGGAGCCAGCTCACCCGCCGGCGCCGATGCCGACTTCGTCTTCGGCCTGGAGCTGGTCCTCGATGGTCTGGCGCGGGTGCGCTCCCGACAGCGGGCGCTCGTCAACGACAGTCGGAGCTGAACAGCGCGGTCGCCCTCGTCAGTCGCTCGCTGGCGGTGAAGTACCGGCGCCCGTCGGCCGACCAGGCCACCGCCTCGCCCTGCTCTTCCTCTCCGGACACCGGGACGGTGATGGGCCGCGCCGAGAAGATGGCCTCGAAGTCCTCGGCGTCGGCCGGGAGCCGCAGCTCCACCAACCGGTTGTACAGGCGCAGCAGGAGCGAGGTGCCACACACGTTGAGGTCCGCGCCAGTCAGCTGGTTGTCGCCGCTGGCCGGCACCGGCAAGGTGGCGACGTGCTCCAGCTCCACCACCACGTCGGGTGACAGCGCCGGGAAGCGGTACACCGCGCTGGGCCCCGTGCGCTCCTTGGTGAGGAGGTACAGCCGCCCGGTCGTCGCGTGCATCACCAGCGCCTCGGCGTTGTGCTTCTCGCCGCCGGGGAAGACGTACGGCAGGCGCTCCCAGGCCACCGCCGCCGAGCCGGTGGCCACCTCGGGCTCCGGCACGCGAAACACCGCGTAGTCCTCCCGCACGCGCCCGTTGTCGCCGATGTCACCCAGGTAGAGGCAGGTTCCAGCGGGGCACGGCCCCAGCGCCACGTCCTCCCAGTCGCGGGCGCGCGCCCCCTCCAGCGAGAAGGTGGCCAGCAGCTGCCCCGCGGTGTCGAGGGCGAAGAAGCGGGCGGCGTCGCCGGAGTCGTTGTGCGCGTACAGCACCCCCGGCTGGGTGCGGCTGGCCACCAGCCCCGACAGCTCTCTGAGCTCGGACGGGAGCAACCCGGCGTCGACCGGCTCGGCCCAGGCCCGGCACTCGCACCGCGGCGCCGGCGCACCGGCGTCGGGCTGCGGCGCCACCGCGCAGGCGACCCACCCGAGCATCCCCAGCAGCGCGGTGAGCCTACGGACAGTAGGCGTCATTCTTCCTGAGGATGGCCTTGCACCCATCGGTGTCGCAGTAGGCGTCGTTGGCCCGGAGGTACGCGCGACAGTCGCCGGAGCTGCAGTAGGCGTCGTTCTTCCGCACGCTGGCCTTGCAGTCGTCGGAGCGACAGTAGGCGTCGTTGTTCCGCAGCACCGCCTTGCAGTCGTCGGTGTCACAG
The DNA here is from genome assembly GCA_937875615.1 of uncultured Archangium sp. Lineage (GTDB taxonomy): Bacteria > Myxococcota > Myxococcia > Myxococcales > Myxococcaceae > Archangium_A. The sequence continues at coordinate 4,789 of CALNBU010000819.1, read as the reverse complement.
TAGGCGTCGTTGTTCCGCAGCACCGCCTTGCAGTCACCGGAGCTGCAGTAGGCGTCGTTGTTCCGGAGGATGGCCCGGCAGTCGCCGCCCGCCCACTTCCGGTAACCCGCGGCGCGCAGGTGTTCATCGCCCGCGAGCGCCAGCGTGCTGAGCAACAGGAGCCACGTCATGGAGCGGCGCATGGCGCGGGAGAATAGCCGGCAGCGCGGCGAAAAGCGCTACCGCGGGTGCGTGCAGGCGGCCACGCGGCGCATCTCGGCGACGAACTTCTGGGGCTGCATGAACCCCAGCACCCGGGGCGCGGTCATGATCTCTCCCGCGGCGTCGACGAAGGCCACGGTGGGCAGGCCCTGCACGTCGAACTGCTTGTAGAGGCGCTCGACGACGTCGTCCTCCACCGTGCCGTCGACCTTCACCGTCACGAAGCGCTCCGCCTCCTGCTTCACCTCCGGCGCGACGTAGGTGAACTTGTCGAGCTCCTTACAGGCGGCGCACCAGTCGGCGAAGAAGTCGATCATCACCGGGCGACACTCGGCGCGGGCCCGGGCCAGCGCCGCCTCGAAGGGCTCGGCCGACCTGGCCTTCACGGGGTTGAACTCCAGCTGCCAGACGAACTCCGTCGGCGCGCCCTGCTGGTCCGGCCCCGGCGGTGGCACCGACTCCGGCGCGGCGGTGCGCAGCACGAAGGCCACCAGCAGCGCGGCCACGCCCAGCCCCTTGGGGAGCCACTGGCCCGCCTCCTTGAAGGAGAGGTGAATGGCGCCCACCGCCACCCCGATGAAGGCCAGCACCGCGGCGCCGGTCACGGTCAGCGCGCCGCCCAGCGACGAGGTCGCGCGGCCCACCCAGGCGTCGATCGCCGGGAAGCGCAGCGACAGGTAGTAGACGGCCAGCCCCAGCAGGGCCACGCCGAACACCGACTTGACGGCGTCCATCCACGCGCCGCCCTTGGGCAGCCGCACGGTGAAGACGCCGATGAGGAAGAACGGCACGCCGATGCCCAGCGCGTAGATGAAGAGGAGCGCGCCGCCCACCAGCGGATCGCGGGTCTGCGCCACCCACGCCAGCACCGAGGTCAGCACTGGCCCGGTGCACGGCGCGGCGAGGAAGCCGGCCACGCTGCCCATCAACAGCGCGCCGATGACGCCGCCGCCACCCACGTTGTTGAGGCGCGTGGCCAGCGCGGTGGGCAGGGCCAGCTCGAAGGCCCCGAACATCGAGGCGGCCAAGAGCAGCATGAAGGTGGCCAGGCCCAGCAGCACCCAGCCGTTGCCCAGCACCGAGCCGAAGGCGCGGCCCGAGAGCGCGGCGAACACGCCCAGCGCGGCGAAGACGACGCCCATGCCCAGCACGTACGCGGAGGTCAGCACCAGGGCCCGGCCTCTGGAGTCGGCCTGGCGAGCCCCGAAGACGCCCACGGTGATGGGGATGAGCGGGTAGACGCAGGGGGTCAGCGAGGTCAGCACGCCGCCGGCGAAGATGACCCCGCCGGCGAAGAAGAGCTGCCCCGAGGCCAGAAAGGACGCCGCGTCGAAGGAGGCCGAGGGGCCGGTGGGGAGCAGCGAGGGCACCACCGCCAGCCCCACGGCGGACAGCGAGGCCAGGATCAGCACCGTGGAGCGCTTCATGCCCCTCTATGTATTCGACGGCTCGCCGGTTTCCACCAGCGTCACCACGTCCGGGTACAGCGCGGCGAAGGCGGGGTCGAAGGTGGCCACCCGTCCGCCGTGGTGCAGCGCCAGCGCCGCGAGGTAGGCGTCGGAGATCTGCCGGCCGCCCTGGAGCTGCGCCATCGGCACCGCCTCGTAGCCGAAGGTCGCGGGCCAGAACTCGTGCTCCGGGAGATCGAGCAACCGCAGCAGCACGCGCATCGCCAGCTCCGGGCGGGCCTCGGGCGCGTAGTGCTCGAAGGCGCGCAGCAGGGTCCCCTGGGTGAGCGGGCACGTGGCGAAGCGCTGCACGTGGAGATCGAACCAACGCGCCGCGGCCGGGCGAAGCGGGTGCGTCGCCAGGGAGAGCGCGACCAGCAGGTTGCCATCGAGCAGCCAGGTCATCCGCGCCGCTCCAGCGAGGCCACCTCGGCCTCGTGCTCCAACGTGGAGATGGGCTTCGCGGGGGGCGCGCGGGTCACCTCCCCCTCCCAGGTTGGCCACCGCGAGGCGATGCCCGCCAGCGGCGTCCCCTCGCCCTCCCTCGCCGGCTCCTTCACCCCGCGCAGCAGCGCGTTGATGACCGCGCTCATCGAGCGATCTTCGCGTTTTCCCCGCGCCTTCACCCAGGCGTAGAGGTCGGCATCAAGTGAAATGGTGAGTCGCATCATCCCTGCTTTCGCGAATTGGTGAACTTCACCAGTGGTGAATATTCCTAAGGCACGGAATCAGCAAGTGTCGGCCCGGAGAAGTTGAAAACCAGTCTCAAATAGACCCAAGACATTGAAATCACTGAATGTGGACTTGACGAGTCCACCATCTTGCCGTTACACGAACGGCATTCTGGACCAATCTGGTCCACATTCGAGGTCGAGATGGTCAAGCTGCCGATCTACATGGACTACCACGCCACCACCCCGCTGGATCCGCGGGTGCTGGAGGCCATGCAGCCCTACTTCACCGACGACTTTGGCAACGCGGCGTCGCGCAACCACGTCTTTGGCTGGAAGGCCGAGGCGGCGGTGGAGAAGGCGCGCAAGCAGGTGGCGGCGTTGATCGGCGCGTCCGACAAAGAGATCGTCTTCACCTCTGGCGCCACCGAGTCGAACAACCTCGCCATCAAGGGCGTGGTGGAGTTCTACAAGGACAAGGGCGACCACATCATCACCGTGGCCACCGAGCACAAGGCGGTGCTCGACACCTGCAAGCGGCTGGAGCGGCAGCGGCAGGAGCGCATCGACGAGCTGAAGCTGCAGCGGCTGATGGAGCTGACGGGTGAAGACGTGAACCCCGAAGATCTCGCCTCGCTGGAGATCAAGCACCAGCTCGACGCGGACCCGGTGCTCAAGCGCTGGGTAGACAAGCTGCGGGTGGGCGCGCGGGTGACCTACCTGACGCCGAAGAAGGACGGCCTGGTGGATCTCGCGGAGCTGGAGGCCGCCATCACCGATCAGACCATCCTGGTCTCGGTGATGTTGGCCAACAACGAGATCGGCGTGGTGCAACCGGTGGCCGAGATCGGCGCCCTCTGCCGCAAGCGCGGCGTGCTCTTCCACACCGACGCGGTCCAGGGCGCGGGCAAGGTGCCCTTCGACGTGGAGACGGCGAAGGCAGACCTGGTCTCGCTCTCGGCGCACAAGATGTACGGCCCCAAGGGCATGGGCGCGCTCTACGTGCGCCGCAAGCCGCGGGTGCGCGTGCTGCAGCAGATCGACGGCGGCGGGCACGAGCGCGGCATGCGCTCCGGCACCCTCAACGTCGCGGGCATCGTGGGCATGGGCGCGGCCGCCGAGCTGGCGCAGCAGGAGCTGGTCGCCGAGAGCGCCCGGCTGACCGCGCTGCGGGAGCGCCTGTGGAAGGGCCTCTCCGCCAGGCTCGACTATCTCACCGTCAACGGCAGCATGAGCGCGCGGCTCCCGGGCAACCTCAACGTCTCCTTCGCCTTCGCCGAGGGCGAGGCGCTGATGATGGCCATCAAGGACGTGGCGGTCTCGTCCGGCTCGGCCTGCACCTCCGCCTCGCTCGAGCCCAGCTACGTGCTGCGGGCGCTGGGCGTCGACGAGGAGATGGCGCACTCGTCCATCCGCTTCGGGCTGGGACGCTTCTCGACCGAAGCAGAGGTCGACTACGTCATCGACCTGATGGTTCGCGCGGTCACCAAGCTGCGCGACATGTCGCCACTCTACGAGATGGCGAAAGAGGGCATCGACCTCAAGTCGATCGAGTGGAAGGCACACTGAAGAGGAGTCACGACCATGGCCTACAGCGACAAAGTCATCGAACACTTCGAACACAGCAAGAACGTCGGCACGCTCGACAAGAATGATCCCAACGTGGGCACCGGACTGGTGGGCGCCCCCGCCTGCGGCGACGTGATGCGCCTGCAGCTCAAGATCTCCGACGAGGGGGTCATCGAAGACGCCCGCTTCAAGACCTTCGGCTGCGGCTCGGCCATCGCCTCCAGCTCGCTCGTCACCGAGTGGGTCAAGGGCAAGTCGATGGACGACGCGATGAAGATCACCAACAAGGAGATCGCGAAGGAGCTGTCGCTGCCTCCGGTGAAGATCCACTGCTCGGTGCTGGCCGAAGATGCCATCAAGGCCGCCATCGAAGACTTCCGCGCCAAGCGCGCCGCGCGTCAGGGCTGAACGCCGTGGAAGCGGTCGCCACCAGCACGCCCGCCGCCAAGCCGATGTCCAAGGGCATCGCGCTGACGGACAGCGCCGTCTCGCGGCTCCAGCGGTTGCTGGAGGAGCGCAAGACCCCCGAAGCAGGGCTGCGCATCGCCGTGAAGGGCGGCGGCTGCTCCGGGCTCGCGTACCACATGGAGTGGACCGACAAGCCCCGTGAGCGCGACAAGATCTTCGAACGCGACGGGGTGCGCGTCTTCGTCGACTCCAAGAGCTACCTGTACCTGATGGGCACCGAGCTGGTCTTCGAAGAGGGGCTGCTGGCCTCGGGCTTCAAGCTGCAGAACCCCAACGTCAAGGCCGCCTGCGGCTGTGGCGATTCCTTCACCGTCTAGGCAGCACCCATGACGCACTTCGAACTCTTCGGGCTGACGCCTTCGGTCGACCTCGACGTCAAGGCGCTAGAGGCGCTGCACCGCGCGCGCTCGCTGGAGACCCACCCCGACCGGC
>CALNBU010000818.1 GCA_937875615.1 uncultured Archangium sp. | reverse complement strand
AGCGCGCTCATCGCGAGGATCGGGACACGTACCGTGGCGCACGCTGCCTTCAGGTCTGCGGCAGCGGGGTCGTCGAGAAAGTAGTGCGGGAAGCCGCACCAGCGTCGCCACTGCCGGTACACGCCGAGCGGCAGGTCCTCGCCCATCCCGAACATGCTCATCGGCATGTAGCGCTTGAGCCGAACCAGCGGCGGGAAGACGACGTTCCAGAGGGCCCAGAGCCGGATGCGCTCCTTCACAGGATTCCAGCCGGCCCAGCCCGCCCCAACCGCACAGATCCACGCGCCCGAGAGCTTCGCGTGGTTCGGGAGCATGCCGAGCGCGTGCCCACCGAACGAGTGCGCGACGAGGAAGAGGGGTGCGCCGTCATCGGGGATGGAGTCGATCACGCTGGCGAGATCCTTGCGTGCCCAGTCGACGAACGAAGCGTCGAGGCCCACGAGCGAGCCGCGCTTGCTGCGACCGATACCCCGGTAGTCGAAGGTCACGGTCTCGAAGCCAGCCCCGGCAGCGTGTGCCGCAAAGCGCGCGTAAAACGTCTGGGGGACGCCCGTGGCGCCCGCGACGAGGATGCGTCCTCGCACGGGCGTGGCGGCGGTGAAGTGGGTCGCGGCGAGGGAGACACCGTCGTCGGCGACGATCGTCCTTGGCTCTCCTCTGTTCGCTTGCTTCGTCACGCGCGCGCTCAACGTCCGTGAAAGGTGGGAGCGCGCTTCTGCATCCACGCGGCGAGCGCCTCTTGGACGTCCTCGGTCGCAGCGAGGCGTTGGATGGCCGGCAGGAGCTTGGTGGCAGCGGCGCGCTCGCCTTCGAGCACAGCCGTCCTCGCGCTCTCGAGCGTGGCTTTCACCGCGAGCGGTGGCTTGCTGGCGATCTTGTTCGCGATCTCCATCGCGGCGGGCAAGAGCGCGTCGCGCGCGACCACGCGCTGCACGAGCCCGAGCCGGTGGGCCTCACGCGCGTCGAGTGCGTCCCCAGTCAGCAGGTATTGCATGGCGTTGCCCCAGCCGACGGCCTGGACCCACCGCGCGGTACCACCGCCGAACGGGAAGATGCCGCGATCGATCTCGATCTGCTCGAAGGTTGCGTCGTCCGAGGCGACGGTGACGTCGGCCGCGAGCGCGAGCTCAATGCCGAGGGTGAGGCATTTGCCGTGAATCGCGACCACCAGCGGCTTGGTCCGCGCGGGCCCGTGCGTCGCCCAGGGGTCGATCCCTGCGGCGCCGAACAGGGTGGCCGCTTCGCCGAGCCGCGGGAACACATCCATGAGATCGAGGCCGGCCGTGAAGACGGGCCCGTGCGCGAAGAGCACGCTGACGCGCACGCTCTCGTCGGCCTCGGCGCGCGCGAACGCCGCCGAGAGCTGCTCGATGAGCGCGATGTTCATGGCGTTGCGCTTCTCGGGTCGGTTGATGCCGAGTTTGCGAACGAAGCCCTCGGTCTCCTCGGTAACCAGTGCGGTCATTGCACGACTCCTCCAGGGCCCGGCGAGCCCATCGAGTTCCTCGCGAGGTGGTCCGCAGCCCAGGCGCCGCCCTCTCGCTCGACACCTTCGCGGAGCGCCCGATCACTGGTCCACGCGTTGTCGGCCGGCACGGGGCTCGGCTGGTTCTCCACCTCGTGGGTGACGAACGATTCTCTGTTGGTCATGGACACTCCTTTATTAAACGGTCGTTTGCCTAACGATCGTTGACATCTTCGAACCGCGATGTCAACGTTGACGCCATGCGCTACTCGAAGGAGCACTCCGGCGAGGTTCGTCAGCGCCTCCTCAAAGAGGGCGGGCGACACGTCAAAGAACGCGGGATGCAAGGAGCGGGCGTCGATGGCATCGCCAAGCGCGTCGGCCTCACGGGAGCGGCGCTGTACACGCACTTCAGCTCGAAGCAGGACTTCCTCGGCGCGGTGCTGTTCGAGGAGTTAGTGGCCACCGCGCAGCGGTTCCTCGCGGCGCAGGGCTCGATCGAAGAAGCACTGGCGCAGTACATGAGCCTCGCCCATGCTCGGAGAGTGGCCACGGGCTGCCCGCTCCCGTCGCTCCTCGCCGACGTCTCCCGCAGCGACGAAGTCGTCCGGCGCTCCTTCGAGAAGGGCCTCACCCAGATCGCCGAGGCGCTCGCCCAGAAGCTCCGGGATCCGCGCCAGGCGATGGCCGTCCTCGCGTCCGCCATCGGCGGCGTGGCACTCGCCCGCGCGCTCCCCGACGACGTGCAGGCCGAGGCGGTGCTGGCCTCAACGCGGGAGCTGATCACGCGAGGCCTCAAGCCCAAGAAGACCAGGGCGCGCGCGCCAAAGGCCTGAGCCATCACCGCCTGTCGTCTACGCCGTCACCAGTTCGACGCCCCGACGTTCGGCAGTAGCAGCCCTCACCGAGCCAGTTCAGGACGGCTCCACTTCCCCCTGACTGCAACGCCACCACGCCGAGCACCTTGCTGACGCTGCTCGTGTCGTGACAGGCCGAGAGCTTTATGGCAAACGTTCGTTAACCAAACGTTCGTTTTTATTAAAGGGCGAAGAATGCAACCGACTCGGAGCGCGAAACATGCTCGCTAACTACCTCCTCCGCGCGGGGTTCACGGCCGCCTCAGCCTGGGCTCGGCCCGCGGTGGGGATCCTTGAAGAGGCACACCTGCCGTTCTCCGCCGGGCCGTCGGACATCGACTGGAACGGTCACGTGAACAACGGCCGCATCCTCACGCTGATGGACCACGGGCGCCTCGACTTCCTCCTCCGTTCGGGGCTCTTCACGCCGATGCTCAAGGTCCGTTGCCAGCCTGTCGTGGCGAACGCGGCGATCCGCTTCCGGCGCGAGGTGTTCCCCTTCCGACGCTGCACCCTCGTGACAGGCATTCGCGGCTGGGACGAGCGCCGTACGTACTTCTCTCAGCGGATCGAGCGCGCGGGCGAGGTGTGCGCAGAGGCGGACATCGACGTCGCCGTTCGTCTCGGGGGAAAGAGCGTGTCGATCGTCCACTTGCTCGAACGAGCCGGTCACGAGGTCCCAATCGAGCTTCATCGCGCACGCGTCGATGGTGAAATGCCTACTGCAGCAACTCGATGACGTTCTCGTCGCTCTCGTTGTCACACTCGCCCACGACGAACTTTCCTGGCCAGGCGCGCGAGAGTGACCAGTGGCGACGTCCTGGACCCAGCCGAAGCAGGATGCTGGGCGTCGCCGCTTCGGGCGAGCACGGTTATGAGACGTGCTCTAGCCGCGTTCCCGCCCCGGCGAAGAACTCGGCCTGCAGCGCCCGGGCCCGCGCCGCGATGTCCTCCGCCAGCAGCAGCCCGGAGGCGACCGCCGCGCCGTGCGCCCCCGCCGCCGCCACCGCGCCGATGGTCTCCAGGGAGATCCCGGCGATGGCCACCAGTGGAATCGGCGACAGCTCCGCGAGCCGTGCGAGCCCGGAGAGCCCCAGCGGCGGCAGCGCGAGCTGCTTGGTGGTGGTGGTGAAGACAGGGCCCAGGCCTCCGTAGTCGGCGCCGGCCTCCGCGGCCGCTCGCAGCTGGGTCAGATCGCGGCAGGTGGCGCCGATCAACGCTGCGGGGCCCAGCAGCCGCCGCGCGTCCCGGACGGGGAGATCTTCATCGCCGAGGTGCACCCCATCGGCGTCGCCAGCCAGCGCCAAGTCTACGCGATCATTGACGATTACTCGCACATCGGCGGTCCGGGCCAGCGCCACCACCGCGCGGATCACCTCCAGCGCCGGACGGTCCGGCGTCTGCTCGAGGCGCAGTTGCAACACCCGGGCGCCTCCGTCGATGACCGCGCGGGCCTTCTCGGCGAGCGGCAGCTCGGGCCGCACCCCGTCATCGACCAGCGCATACAGCCCGGCTGGGAGCTTGAGCGTCATGGTGGGCTGCTATATGGCCTCTTCCATGTCCGAAATCGATCTCCGCTACACCGACAAGCGCACCGCGGAGCGCTACATCAAGCAGGGCCTGCTCGACGAGAAGGCCTACGAGAAGCACATCAAGACGCTCCCGGACGTCACCGAGAACTCGGTGCGCGTGCAGGCCGAGGCCGAGGAATACATCCTCGACGACGAGCACCCCGAAGTCGACGAGTGACCCCATGGCCGGCGCGCAGGGAGACACCTTCACCATCAAGGAAGAGCAGCTGACCTTCAGCGCCTTCGTGCTGGGCCTTGCGTCGTCGGCGCTCATTCACCTCGGCGCGCACGAACACCCCGAGACGGGGAAGGTCTCGGTCGACCTGGCGTTGGCGCGCCAGTCCATCGACGTGCTGACGCTGCTGCGCGAGAAGACGCGCGGCAACCTCACCCCCGAAGAAGATCAGCTCTTCGGGTCGATCCTGAGCGATCTGCAGCTCCGCTTCGTCGAGTCGGGCCGACGCTGATGCCCGCGTCGCTGCGCGCCTTCCGTTGGGCGCTGGTGCTGGCGGTGGTGGCGGGCGTGCAGGTGGCGCTCGCGGCCATGTCCGACGGTTGGCAGACCTTCCACCTCGACGAGCCCCCCACCATCGTCGACAACTTCGCCGCGCCCGAGACCGGGCTCTCTGCCGAGGTGCAGCGCGCGGTGTGGCTGGCCGGCGTGTCCGGGCTCGCTGGTGGCGCTGCAGGCCTTCCGACTGCGCTTCTCCCAGCCCGGAGAGGCGCTCGCCCTGGGGCTGAGCCGGGCCGCCACCGGCGCCGCGGTGTTCCGGGCCATCGACGGCGCGCAGAACCTGGTGGCCTCCCGCGAGGTGTCCGGGGAGATCGCCCGCACCCTGGTGGCGGAGGGCACCCGCGACGCGGAGCTGCTGGGCCAGATGCTCTCGGTGATGATGCCGGTGGGCAGCGTGCTGATGAGCCTGTTCGTGGTGGGGCTCTTCGTGCTGCTCAGCAGCTACTTCGGCTCCGATGGGCTCCGGGCGCTGCTGCAGACGCCGCGCGCCGAGTGACGTTCACTGCGCGTAGAGCGCGTGCTCTCGCAGCTGCCGCACCCGATCCGGGAAGAGCTGCCAGAGCGGCTGCGGCTGCATGGCGCGACGCAGATCGATCAGCGCCGAGGCGTTGCGCGGAATTCTCAACAGCTCGCCGCGCTCGATGCCCAACACCCGCGAGACGTGCCCCAACGGCCAGCTGGCCTGCGCGCGCAGGAAGGCGTCGTCGTCATCACCCTCGGGCAACTCCACCTCGTCGTAGCGCAGCAACTCGCCGCCCACCCGCCGGCCGTTGGCGTAGGCCACCACCTGCTCCACCTCGTCGGGGTCGAAGGCGTAGGCGTGCACGGTGACGCCCAGGTGCTCCGACAGGCGCCGCGCCAGCGAGTGGTGCGTGAGGTACCAGCGGGCGCCGGCGCGGCCGTAAGTGAAGGGCGCGTCCCACGCGAAGCGCACGATGCGGGGCCCGCCGAGCACGGTCACCAACAACCCGGCGTCGCTGCCGCCCTGCCCGTCTTCTTCCAATGCCAGCCGCGCGACCTGCTGCAGCCACGCAGCGTCGACATCAGAGAACTGACAGAGGTAACCGCCGTGCGCTTCCAGAATCCCCCCAGGAGAAGTGTGGCGCGCGCATTACATCAACCTTCCTTTGAACACAAACGCTCAGCCGCCCAACTCCGTGATTTCCCGCCAATTTCATGAGTCGCCGGCCCTGCCTTAGCCATGCTTATGCACGGCGCAAGCGGCCTCGTGGCGACTTGCAACGCGCCCGACAATGGTGAGGTTGGGACCATGCGAATCGACAAATTCACGGTGAAGGCGCAGGAGGCGATCCAGGACGGCCAGTCCTTGGCGCGCCGCTCCAGCCACTCCAACTACGAGCCCGAGCACCTGCTCAAGGTGATGCTCGACCAGAAGGACGGCGTCATCACGCCCATGCTGCAGAAGGTGGGCGTCGACGTCCGCCTGCTGGGGAGTCGCCTCGATGAGGCCATGGCGCGCTTCCCGAAGATGGAGGGCGCCAGCACCTCGCTGGGCAACCGGCTGGTGACGCTGCTCGACCGGGCGGAGGACGAGGCCCGCACCCTCAAGGACGAGTTCACCTCGTCGGAGCACGTGCTGCTGGCCTTCACCCAGGACAAGGGCACCGTGGGCGAGCTGCTGAAGAGCGCCGGCGTGGCGAAGGACCGCGTGAAGGAGGCCATCAAGGCCATCCGCGGGAGCGCCCGCGTCACCTCCCAGGATCCCGAGGGCACCTACCGGGCGCTCGAGAAGTACGGGAAGGATCTCACCGAGCTGGCCCGCAGCGGCAAGCTGGACCCCGTCATCGGCCGCGACGAGGAGATCCGCCGGGCCATCCAGGTGCTCTCGCGGCGCACCAAGAACAACCCGGTGCTGATCGGCGAGCCGGGCGTGGGCAAGACCGCCATCGCCGAGGGCCTGGCGCGGCGCATCGTCGACGGCGACGTGCCCGAGGGGTTGAAGGGCAAGCGCCTGGTCACCCTGGACCTCGGCGCGCTGGTGGCCGGCGCCAAGTTCCGCGGCGAGTTCGAAGAGCGCCTCAAGGCGGTGCTCAAGGAGGTCTCCGAGTCGAACGGCGAGATCAT
>CALNBU010000817.1 GCA_937875615.1 uncultured Archangium sp. | reverse complement strand
GTACTGCCCAGCATCTTCAGGCGTACGGGCACCGAAGGCGACTTCCTGGCTCAGTGTACGGAGCAGGGAGATGTCGATTTCACCGGCAGCGGCTGGTGGTGGTGGCGGGCGACTCGGTGCCCGTGCCGGCGGGCGTCCGGAAGCTGTCGGTGCCCGACGATGTCGCCGGCTTCGCCCGCGCGCTCTACGCCACGCTGCGCGAGGCCGACGCCGTGGCCGACGTCATCTTCGCGGTGCCTCCGCCGGAGTCCGGGCTGGGCCTCGCCGTGCGCGACCGGCTCCAGCGCGCCGCGCGGCGATGAGCGGACTTCACGGGTCCAGCGCACAGCCCAGCAGCACGTCGTCGACCAACCTGCCGCCCAGCTCGAACTCTCCGCGCAGCCGCCCCTCGATGACGAAGCCGACCCGCTGGTAGAGCCGCAGCGCGGGTCCGTTCGAGCCGAGCACGGTGAGCGAGAGCTTGCGGTAGCCGCGACGCCGCGCCTCCTCCTTCGCCCGCTGGAGCAGCGCCAACCCCAGGCCCTCGCCTCTGCACTCGGGCGCCACGGCGAGCACCCGCACCACCGCCACGTGGCGGTTGCTCGCCAGCTGCGTGCGGCGACCGATGGTCACAAAGCCGAGGACGCGCCCGACGCGCACGGCGACCCAGGTGTCTTCGAAGGCCCGCCCGGCGCCGAAGGCGGCGCCGCTGACGCTCCCCGTGGGCGAGCTCTGGTCGTCCCACACGCGTCGGTCGAGGGCCTCGAGCGCCCCGAGATCTTCGGGAGTCGCGACGCGGAGGTGGAGACCGGCTGCCAGCTCAGGCATGGCACTGCTTGTACTTCCGACCGCTGCCGCAGGGGCACGGCGCGTTGCGCTCCACCTTCTCGCACGTCACCTCCGGCGAGCCGCGGTCGTAGAGCCAGCGCCCGTCGCGGAGGATGAAGGTGCTGCGCTCGCGCAGCGAGGTGAGGCCCGCGCCGTCGACGTACCTCGCGATGAACTCCACCTCGTCGTCGGCGCGGTCGACGATGGTCAGGCCCGCCCAGCCCACGGAGCGCGCCCAGGCGCCGGTGTCGGCCCAGTCCTCCGCCTGCTTCGTCTGGGTGGCGGCGAGGTACGCCACGTCGGCGCGCACGAAGGCCGCATAGCGGGAGCGCATCAACGCCTCGGCCGTCTCCGCTGGGGCGCGCCCGTCGTGCCGGGGGCCGCAGCACGCCTCGTAGGAGACGCCTCCACACGGACAGCTCACGCCACGCGCTCCACGTCGAGGGTTCGGTCGAGCGCCTCCGGCGAGGTGCCGGTGATGAGCCTCGCGCTGCGGCCGAAGGTGAAGAAGGCCCAGGCCCACTGGATCATCACCAGCAGTCGGTTGCGGAAACCGATGAGGTACATGATGTGGATGAAGAGCCACGCCACCCAGCCCACGAGGCCCGAGAGCCGCAGCTGACCGGCCTGCGCGATGCCCGAGGCGCGACCCACCGTGGCCATGATGCCCTTGTCGAAGTACGTGAAGGCCTCGGTGGGCCGCTTCGCCACCAGCGCGATGATGTTCTCCGCGGCGTGCTCGCCGGCCTGGATGGCCGCCGGCGCCAACCCGGGGACGAAGCCGCCGCCGGGCTGCCCGATGGCCGCGAGATCTCCCACCACGAAGACCTCCGGGTGACCCGCGCGGTCCAGCTCCACGCCCAGCGTCTTCGAGAGCGGCGCGGCGGCGACCCCGGCGGCCCACAGCACGGTGTGCGCCGCCACCAGCTCACCTTCGAGGCGCACGCCCCGCGCGTCGATGTCGGTGACGCGGGTGGAGAGGCGCACGTCGACGCCCAGCTTCTGCAGCGAGCGCAGCGCCTTGTCCGACAGCGCGGGGTCGAAGGCCGAGAGCACCCGCGGGCCGGCCTCCACCAGCAACACCTTCGCCTGCCGGGGGTCGAAGCGGCGGTAGTCGCGCGCCACCGTGAAGCGCGCGAGCTCGGAGATGGCGCCGGCCAGCTCCACCCCGGTGGGCCCCGCCCCCACCACCACGAAGGTCAGCAGCTCCTGTCGCCGCGCCTCGTCCTCTTCGGTCTCCGCTTCCTCGAAGGCCGTCAGCACCCGGCGCCGGAGCTCCAGGGCGTCGTCGAGCGTCTTGAGGCCCGGCGCGAAGCGCTCCCACTCGGCGCGCCCGAAGTAGGCGTGGCTGACGCCCGCGGCGACGACGAGGTAGTCGTAGGCGAGCTGCCCATCTTTGAGCGTCACGGTGCGCGCCGCGAGGTCCACCGAGGTCACCTCGCCCAGCCGCACCTCGAGGTTCGACTGCCGGGAGACCAGGGAGCGGATGGGCGTGGCGATGTCGCCCGGAGACAGGCCCGCGGTGGCCACCTGGTACAGCAGCGGCTGGAAGAGATGGTAGTTGTGCTTGTCGACCAACGTCACCCGCACGTGCCCCCGCGAGAGGCGCCGCGCGGCGTAGAGCCCGCCGAATCCACCACCGATGATGACCACGTGAGGAACCATGCAGGCTCCCTCGTAACCACGATTCACCAGAACTTCGCCAGAACCCGCACGCCCGCCGAGAAGATGTTCGCAGGGCGCGTATAACGGCCGGGAATCAGGTCGCCCGCCTGGTACCGCGCGTAGATCTGCAGCGGCGCCCCGACCCGGAGCAGCGACACCGTCAGCGTGGCGCGGAGGATGTTCTTCTCACCCGCCTGCCAGTACTTCTCGCGGTCGTAGTCCCACAGCGGCGAGTTGCTCTGCCAGTCGCTCTGGAAGGTCTGGATGCGCGTGTAGCTCAGCGTCAGCATCAGCATCGGCGGCAGGGCCGCGGCGCGCTCCGCGCTCTGCCCCGAGACGAAGGTCGGCAGCGCCGGGCCGATCCACGGGACCACGTCCACCGAGAGCGTCCCCGCGAGCCAATCGCCGCCGTCCACCCAGTAGGTCTCTCCCACGTAGGGCGCGGTGTTGTTGAGCAACGGGTTCTTCAGCCCGTGGCCACCCTTGTATTCGCGCGGCCGCATGAAGGCGTAGAAGAGGTCGAGGCCGACGTTGAAGCGGTAGATGCCCTTGTCGTCGACGAGGAACTGCTTGTCGGCCGAGAGGTGCACCTCCACGTCACCGGCCGAGTGCAGCTCCCACATATTGGTGCCCACGCTGACCGCCTCCTCGGGGTCTGCGTTGGTGCCGGTGGGTAACACCACCTGCAGCTGCGTGGCCCAGCGGAAGTGGTGCTTCTTCATCCACTCGAACTCCGGCAGCAGGAAGCGGCCCGCGAGCACGATGTCGGCCAGCTTCACGCCGCCGGTCCAGTGGTCGGGCACCGGCTGCTGTCCCATGGACCCGGCCCAGCCCCAGAAGTCCTGCAGCGAATACGGCCGCCCCAGCGTCGACTGGTAGTCGCCCGGCTGCCACTCGATGTTGGTGGAGATGCGCGTGCGCAACACGATGGGCACGTAGGCGCCCACGGTGAGGCGATCGGTCACCCCGTACATGAGCTGCAGCATCAGGAAGTCGAACTCCGCCTTCGGCCTCGGCCGAAGGATGCCCTGCAGGCCCTGCCCCGGTTCGTAGCGGCGGATCTCCTCCACCAGCGGCAGCGACTCGTAGTTGGCCCACTGCTTGTCGATCCAGCTGAACATGTAGGCGGCGTCGAGCATCCAGCCGCCCTTCGGCAACACGGTGGTCTCGGCGGCCAGCGCCGACCAGGAGCACAACAACACCGGGAGCAATCTCTTCACGGCCGAACCTCCACGGCTTCAAATGGCGCCGCGGTGGCGGGCACCTCGCCCATCGCCGTGCGGACCCGCAGGTTTTCGAAGTCCAGCACCACCGCGTTCATGCTGTCGGAGTTGTCGACGAAGCGCGGGTCTCCCAGGAGCCCTTCGATGAAGTCGAGGCCGATGGGCCCCCCGGCGGCGTCGAGCCGCTCCTTCGCTGCGTCGAAGACCCGACGGCTGCGGTTGAAGAACCCCGACCACTCCCGCTGGGGTGTGAAGCGCTGACCCTGCAGCGTCAGGGTGGGCGAGTCGCGCACGTTGGTCATGTAGTTGGCCCCGATGATGAGGTTGTCGCCGTTGGTGCTGTTCACGCCGCCGACCTCCACCGGAAAGAAGCCGTCCCCCGCCTCTCCGAACACGTCCGAGTCGACCTCCGAGCCGGCCATCGCCCCCGTGCCGTCGCCCACGAGGCAGGTCCAGCCGTAGACGTGCGGGGTCTGCTCGAGCACGCCCTGCGCGGAGGCCACGTCGGTGGCGTTCTCGAGCAACCGCCGGCCCATCAACACCACGGGGAGGCCGTCGGCCAGCAGCTGCGCCTGGCTGAGGTCGGCGATGTTCTGCAGCACCGTCCCCACCACGCCGTTGTCGAGCGTGTCGCTGGGGTTGCACACGTAGCCCACCCCGCGATCAGACATCCCGGAGAAGCCGCCGACCACGCCGGCCCACCCCACGGTGACGGTGGCGCGACCGTCTTCCGCGACGTGGCGCAGCACCACGGTGTGCTTGTGCGCGGTGTTGGCATCGAGCAGCGAGAAGTGCTGCGCGAGGTACAGCCCGCCGGTGTCGGTGAGCGAGCGACGCACGCCGAAAGCCACCGGCGCCGGGCGGGTGCGGCCGTCCGTCAGCTCCGGCCGCAGCACCTCTTCCGGCGCCAGCCCGGCGCCCACGGTGGTGAAGGTGAGCTCCTCGTCGCGCATGAAGCTGGCGTGCGACGGAGGCGGATCATGGATGATGACCGTGTCACCCGCGCCCACCACCAGCGTCACCCGGCTCGCGGCCGGCAACGGGGCCGGCGGCGTCAGCGTCACCTCGAGCTCGGTCTCGGAGAGCGCCCGCGTGGCCACCGCCGGGTTGTCCGCGGTGTAGAGCACGTTGTCGAGGAAGAGCCGCACCGTGGCCGGGTCGACGCCGTCGGCGTCGGTCAACACCAGGCGGATGACGGCGTCCGTGGGGAGCTCCACCACGTTCGCGAAGTGCGCCGGCACGTACGGCGAGAAGCTGCCCTCGTCAGGCTCGTCGACCTGCCCGTCGCCGTCGTTGTCGACCCCGTCGGCGCCCACGCCGGTGAAGGTGACGCTGGTGAGCCGCGGCGCGCGCCCGAGGCGGATGGCCAGGGCGACGGCGCGCACCGAGAGCGTGGTGTCGACGAAGGTGTTGAGCAGCAGCACCTGCTCGTAGCTGAGGCCCGAGCCGTCGGCCACGCCGCGCATCTCGTCGCGCAGGGAGACCGGGATTCTCCGCTCCACGTTCTTCGCCGAATCGAGCAACAGCTGGTACGCGAAGTTTCCTCCCTCGTACTCCTGGCTCGCGTAGCGCGGCATCAGGGTGGCGATGTCGGGTTGCTCGCGCGACAGGTAGGGGAAGAGCGAGTTGGTCAACAGCGTGGTGTAGAAGCTGTTGATCTTCGACTTGAGCTGCTGGCCATGCGACAGCCCGCGCTCGTAGGGGTTGCCGCGCAGCTCGATGGTTTCACGGGTGGGCGGACGTTCGAGCGGCGCGCAGGAGCTCAGCAGCGCCGCAGCAGAGAAGACCAGGAAGACGGTACGCAAGACGCGCGCGAGCCTAACTGCAAGCGGCGACGACCTGCGCGGAGTTTCACCTCGCGGCGCGCCGCGTCACGGGGACACGCCTCAGAGGCGCGCCAACAGCTCCCGCCGCGAAGAGACGCCGAGCTTCTTGTAGATGCGATCGATCTGCTTGGTCAGCGTGGAGCGCTTGACGCCCCGGCGGGCGCAGATGGCCCGGTCGCCCAGCCCCTCGCGCAGCAGCGCCAGCACCTCCAGCTCCGCCGGGGTCAGGCCGCGAAGGCCTTCATGGGCGCCCAGCGCCCAGGAGAAGACGAGGAGCCGACGGCCGTCGTGCTGGAGCTCGAAGGCCGCGAGGTCGCGGGGTGTGTCAGCCATGCGCCCTCCCCTGGAGCAGGGCGCGCACGGTGCGGACCAGGGCGCGCCCCCCGGGGACACCGAGCTTCCGCGCGGCGCTCCTCAGGTAGGTCGCGGCGGTGGTGGTGGCGATGCCGAGATCATAGGCGATCTCCTTGTTGCTCTTGCCGAGCGCCAGCGCCGACAGCACGTCGTGCTCCCGGCGGGTCAACCCCTCGATGGGCAGCGCCGCGGTGGCGCGGTTCTCCCTCGCCACCAGGATGCGCCGGCCGTCGGCCTCGAACTGCTCGATGAGGGTCCACCGGCCGGCGTGGAGCGCCCTCCAGGCGTCGAGGGGATCCGCCACGGCCCCGGTCCGCGCGGCCACCACCGAGCGCGCCGCCTCCCGGAGCGCGGCGAGCTGCGCCACCG
>CALNBU010000816.1 GCA_937875615.1 uncultured Archangium sp. | reverse complement strand
CTTCGCCGACGAGGCGGGCGAGGCGGCGCTGCACGCCAGGCTGGCGCAGGTGGACCCGGAGACGGCGGCGCTGCACCCGGCCGCAGACCGGGTGCGGGTCATCCGGGCGCTGGAGATCCACGCGCTCACCGGCGTCGCCGCCAGCGCGCATCGGGCGGCGCATGGCTTCGCTTCGCGGCGCTACGAGGCCCAGGTGTTGGTGCTCAACCCCCCGCGGGAGTCGCTGTACGAGCTCATCAACCGGAGGACCCGGCAGATGTACGAGGCGGGCCTGGTGGAGGAGACGCGCGCGTTGGTGGCGCGGGGCTTCCGGCACACCGCCCCCATGCGCGCGGTCGGCTACACGCAGGCGCTCGACGTGGTCGACGGGCTGCGGACGCAGGAGGAGGCCATCGCCGCCACGGCCCAGGCCACCCGCCACTACGCGAAGCGACAGCTGACCTGGTTCAAGAAGGAGCCGGGGGCCCGCTTCGTGAGCCCCGCAGACGCGCTCGCCGCGAGCTGAGCGCGGCGAGCGGGCGTCGTCACCTACTGGGTGACGATGATCTGGAGGACCGAGCCCACGGACTGCTGGTTGCGGGTGTCCTTCACCTGCAGCTGGATGCGCCAGGTGCCGGTGACGGTGGGGCCGGTCAGCACCAGCCTGGTCACCGGGTCGGTCTGCCACATGTTGGCGTTCTGCAGCGTGGCGCCCGGCTGGAACGGCGGGTTGGCGCCGGTGGGCAGCATGGAGAAGCGGTACTCGTTGACCCCGTTGTCGTCGGTGGAGGTGTAGCCCGAGAGGGTGATCTCCCTCGCCGCGGGGAAGGTGTCGCCGTTGTTGGTGACCAACATGGAGTTGGTGAGGCCGTCGGCGCACTGCGGGTCGCTCAGGGCCGTCGCGGGGAGGCAGCCGGTCAGCACCGCGGTGGGGATGAGATCGAGGGGCGCGTTGGACTGGAGGATGACGATCTTCCCGGCGCCGTGGTCCGGGTCGTTGCTGGCGATCTTCAGGGTGGCGAGCTGCTGGCCGCCGGTGGGCGGACGCCGGTACTGCACGGTGGCGGTGGTCTCGGCGCCGCCGGCGATCTCCGCGCCCGCGGCCGGCTGGGGGTCGACCAGGGTGTAGAACTGCGGGTTGTCGATCTCCAGCGAGGCCAGCTTGAGCAGGCCGCAGCCGGCGGCGTTGCGGATGGTCAGCGCCCTGGTCCCCAGCTCCGCTTCCTGGTTGCCGAAGTCGAGGACGTCGGAGGGGTCGGTGGTGAGGCACGGCTTGATGCCGCTGAGCACCGAGACCGAGACCCGGCCCGCGGTGGTCTCGATGTCGAGTTGGTCGCTCACCAGCAGCGGCTGGTCGACCTGGGCGACCTCCAGGGTCACCGAGTCGTCGAGGCCGGGCAGCGTCTGGCCGGAGGGGTCGACCGCGATGGTGAAACGACCGTCGGCCCGGGTGGAGGTGCCCGAGGAGCGGAAGGTGACGCTGTCGATGGTGATGGGATCCGGCCCATCGTTGCGGATCTGGAACTTGGCGGTGGTGGTGGGATCGGTGCGGGGGCCGGGCGGCGGGTTGCCGCAGAGGTCGGCCTGCTGGGTGAAGTTGCAGCTGGTGGGGCGGGTCGAGACCGCCGGCTTGGTCGCGGTGGCCACCAGGGAGATGGTCGAGGAGGTGGGGTTGCTGGCGTCGTTGCTGGTGATGCGCAGCAGGCCCGTGCGCAGCTGGTCGTTGAAGCCGCTGCCGTCGTCGAGCGCGGTGAAGGTCACCACGATGGTCTGCTCCTGGGTGTTGTCGGCGGCGGTCAGCACCAGGGGCGAGACCTCGCTGGGGAGGATGGCCGGGGTGGTGATGGCGAAGGAGCCCGGGGTGACCAGGTCGTCTTCGATCTCGAGCGCGCTGATCTTGAGCGACGGGCAGCCGAGGTTCTTGATCTTGATCTCCAGGGTGGTGGTCTCACCGACCTGCGCGTTGGGGAAGTTGAGCTCGCAGTCGTAGAGCGGCGAGCCGGTGGTGCAGGTCTTGAACCCGGGGTTCGGGCAGAACTCGGTGGGCGCGAGCTCCTTGCCGCACTGGACCGCGGTCTCGATCTGCGCGCGGGCCGGGAGGTTGATGCCTTCGCCCACCAGCGAGACCGTCTTGTTCTCGGTGTCGTCGTCGCCGTCGTCGATGATCAGGTCCGCCACCACCGAGCCGCTGCTGTTGGGGCTGAACTTCACCGTCACCTCGGTCGAGTCCAACCGGGGGATCTCTCCGGCCGGCGTGCCCTCGATGGAGAACTGGGAGGCGCCGGAGCCGGAGAAGGAGAAGCCCAGCGTCCCGGAGACCGGCCCCTCGTTGCTGATGATCAGCTTCTTGCTGTCGGGGAAGACGTCGGGCACGTCGCCGCCGGCGGAGTCCTTCGCCGGACAGGCCGAGAACTGGAGCGCGCCAGGCGTGGGGACGAAGTCGGGGTAGCGGCGCTCGGGGTCGTCGTCACAGCCGCGACAGCCCACAGCGAAGAGCGCCAGGGCGCAGGTCAACACGGTCAGCTTTTTCACGTTTCAGAAACTCCAGTTCGGCCGGTGAAGGCCGGGTGTATACGCGGTTGGCCCATGGCTACCAAGACCCAGCAGAAGCTCCGCTCCGTTTATGACAAGGCCCGCCGTGTCAACCCGCGCCCCATCACCGGCAAGGAGAGCGCCATCGAGCTGCTCGACCACGCCTTCGGCGCCTACGTCGGCCGGCAGGAGCGCACCGCCTTCGAGCTGATGCGGCGCTCGCTGGAGGAGAACGCGGCCATCTTCCTCACGCTCTCGGGCGCGATGACCCCGGCCGGCCTCCACCAGAGCTGCATCATCCCCCTGGTGGAGAGCGGCGCCATCTCGGCCATCACCACCACTGGCGCCAACCTGTACCACGACGCGCACCGGGTGCTGAAGCACCACATCCGGGAGGTGAACCCCAACGCGGGCGACCTCCAGTACCGGTCGGCGCGCATCATCCGCATCTACGACCTCGGCTTCCAGGAAGAGGTGCTGCTCGACACCGACCGCCTCTTCAGCGCCATCATCCGCCACGCAGACTTCCAGAAGAAGATGACCACGCCGGAGTTCCACGCGCTCCTCGGCAAGCACATGAACGCCATCGAAGAGGAGCTCGGCGTGGAGCAGCCTTCGCTGCTGTCGACCTGCTACCGGCGCGGGGTGCCCATCTTCGTGGGCGCGGTGCAGGACGGCTCGATCTTCCTCAACGTGGTGAAGCTCAAGCGCCTGCTGGGCGACGAGTTCAAGTTCGAGCTCGACGTGAACGAAGACGTCTACGAGATGGCGGCGCTGCAGCACTACTGTCGGCACCACTTCGACCAGCGCATGGCGGTGTGGATCCTCGGCGGCGGCGTACCGAAGAACTACACCCTCCAGGGCGAGCCGCTGCTCGACCAGATCCTCAACGTGCCCACCCAGGGCTTCGACATCGACGTGCAGTTCTGCGTCGACCCGGTCGACAACGGCGCGCTCTCCAGCTGCCCCGCGGGCGAGGGCCACACCTGGGGCAAGGTGTCGGCCGACGCGGTGGAGACCGGCAGCGTGTACTGCCACTGCGACGTCACCGCCGTCTTCCCGTGGCTGGTGCACGCGCTGATGCAGACGAAGCTGGCGCGCCGCAAGCCCTTCCGCCTGTTGGACAAGCGCAAGGACGCCCTCAAGTTCCTCGACGCCGACGTGGCCCGTCGCCGCAAGGAGCTGCTGAACACCATCGACTGGGACGTCAGCGAGGTGCGCTGAGGCGCCGGAAGTCCTTGAGGTGACGGAGGGCGGCCATCTTCTCGCCCTTCTTCTCGTACAGCCGCGAGAGGTTGAAGCACGCGTCGGACAGCGTGGGCGAGAGCTCGAGGGCCTCGCGGTAGCGGGCGATGGCCTCGTCGTCGCGGCCGGAGTCTTCGAGCACCACCGCGAGGTTGAAGGTGGCGGTGAGATCGGTGGGGCGCGCCACCAGCGCCGCCACGTAGTGGGCCTCGGCCTCGCGCAGCGCGCCGCGCTGGTGCAGCAGGCGCCCCAGGTTGACGTGCGCGTCGGCGTGGTAGGGATCCGCCGCCACCGCCTCGGCGTAGGCGCCAGCCGCGTCGGCGTCGCCGGCCTCTTCGAGCGCCACGGCCCGGGCGAACAGCGCGTGGGCGTCGCGCGAGGGCACCGGCCGCAGCCAGGTCGAGCCCCGGCCGGGAGGCGCGCCGAGGTCCAGCAGCGTCTGGCCAGACTCCGCGTTCCAGCGCCGGGGCCCGGCCTCCACCACCACCTCGCGCCCCACGTTGCGCACCGTCACCGCCGCGAGCTGGGGCGTCTTGTCGCGCGCGGTCTTCAGGGCCTGAGCGAGGGAGGGCGTCTTCTTCATGGTGAGGAGCATGTCAGAGGGGTCTGACATGCACGCAAAAATTACATGAAATCAATGGCTTGAGTGGCGTGGCCACGCGCAGCGGGCCTTCATCGCCCCAGGCCTTGGCGGCCAGGGCCAGCAGCGTGGGGTGCGGGCCGATTTCGATGCAGACCTCGGGCCGCTGCGCCGCCAGGGCCTGCAGGCCGTCGGCGAAGCGCACGGCCTCGCGCGCATGGCGCC
>CALNBU010000815.1 GCA_937875615.1 uncultured Archangium sp. | reverse complement strand
CAGTTGCTGGCGGGCGCCGGCCTCGCCGCGTGGATGACGTACCAATGGGCCGCCTTCGGGGAGCCGCTGGCCTTCGCGAAGACCCAGAGCGCGCCGGGCTGGGCGCACACCCCGGGCTGGCGGACCTGGTTCAAGGTGGCCTTCTTCGACTTCCTCGCCAGCGACAACCTGCCGCGCCTCAAGCTGCGCTTCCTCGCGCACGCGGCGTCGGCGCTGCTGGCGCTGGGCCTGGCCTGGCGGCTGCGCCGGAGCCTCGGCTGGGGCTACGCGCTCTACGCGCTGACGGTGGTGCTCATCCCCAGCATCTCCAGCAAGGACCTCTGGGGCCTGGGCCGCTACGCGCTCGCCGCGTTCCCGTGCTTCGCCGAGGCCGCGCTGCTGCTGCAGCACCGCCCCCGCCTGCGCTGGGCGCTGCTCGCCGCGGGCGCCATCGTCAGCGCGCTCTTCGCGCTCGACTTCGGCCGCGGCGCCTTCGTGGCCTGACCGGGACCGACCCCGCTGTCAATCGCTCAGCCATCCCTCGGCGACGGCCCCGCATCTTTCCTTCACCCCGAGGCCGCGTTGCGGGTCAATCTAGGCCTCTCGGAGGGGTTCTCATGATCGTCGGCATCGACCTCGGCACCACCAACTCGCTCGTCGCCTTCATGGAAGGCGACCGGCCGGAAATCATCAACGCCGCCAACGGCAGGCGGCTGGTGCCCTCCATGGTGGGCCTGGACCGGGCGGGAAAAATCCACGTCGGAGAATCGGCGCGGAACCAATTGGTCACCCTGCCCGACCGCACCGTGGCCGAGGTCAAGCGCCTGATGGGCACCTCCGAGCGGGTGACGCTGGGAGACCGGACCTACTCGCCGCAGGAGATCTCCGGCTTCGTGCTCAAAGCCCTCAAGGAGCAGGCCGAGCGACACCTCGAGCAGACCATCTCCGAGGCGATCATCACCGTGCCCGCCTACTTCAACGACGCGCAGCGCCAGGCCACCAAGGACGCCGGTGAGCTGGCGGGCTTCCGCGTCGACCGCATCCTCAACGAGCCGACCGCCGCGGCGCTGGCCTACGGCCTCGACCACCTCGACGCGGAGCAGCACGTGCTGGTGTACGACCTCGGCGGCGGCACCTTCGATGTCTCGGTGCTGGAGATGTTCGACGGCGTGCTCGACGTGAAGGCCTCGGCCGGCGACAACCGGCTGGGCGGCGGCGACTTCGACCGCGCGATCGCCGCGTACCTGGCGGGCGAGTTCTTCCGCGAGCACGGCGTGGACCTGCTGAGCGACGTCACCGCGCGCGTGCGCCTCAAGGCCGCCGCGGAGCAGGCGAAGATCGAGCTGTCGTCCGCCGACACCACCATGGTGCTCCTGCCCTTCATCGCCCAGAAGTACGGCGCGCCGCTGTCTCTCGAGCTGGAGCTGACGCGCCAGAAGTCCGACGAGCTGCTGGGCGGCCTCATCCGCTCCACGGTGGAGCCCATCGAGACCGCGCTGCGCGACGCCAGGCTGGAGCGACAGGCCATCACCGACATCGTGCTGGTGGGCGGGAGCTCCCGCCTGCCGCTGGTGCGGCAGGTGCTGCGCGAGCTCTTCCCCCGGCTGGAGCCCCGCGGCGGAGTGAACCCCGACGAGGCGGTGGCGCTGGGCGCGGCGGTGCAGGCCGGGCTCAAGCAGGGCACCATCTCCACCGACCGCGGCATCATGATCACCGACGTGTGCCCCTTCACGCTGGGCGTGGAGGTCAGCTCCCGCGCGGGGCAGGAGTACGTGCACGGGCTGTTCTCGCCCATCATCCCGCGCAACTCCACGGTGCCCGTGTCCCGCACCGAGACGTACCTCACCACCGCCGACAACCAGCGCGCGGTGAACATCCGCGTCTTCCAGGGCAACGATCGGCTGGTGAAGAACAACGCCTTCCTCGACGAGTACTCCGTGGAGGGCGTGCCCCCCGGCCCCGCGGGCCGCGAGAAGGTGGCCGTCACCTTCACCTACGACATCAACGGCATCTTGAACGTGAAGACGAAGGTCGTCTCCACCGGGAAGGAAGCCGCGCTGTCGGTGGAGTCCACCGCCGGCCGCATGGACGAACAGTCGCGCGACACGGCGCGCGCGCGGCTCGAGCGCGAGTGGACCGCACCTCCGGCGACGCCGGCCCCGGCCAGCGCCCCGGCGCAGGCCCTGAGCAGCCCGCTGCTGACCTCCGCGAAGGCCACGCTGAGCCGCTACCAGGGCCCACGACGCGACGAGCTCCAGTCGCTGGTGTCGGACCTCGAGGCCGCGGCCAGCCGCGGCGACGCCCGGGAGCTGACCCGCCTCGACGCGCGGCTGACCGACCTGCTCTTCGACCTGAGCTGACGATGAAGTCCCTCCTCGAGCTCAAGCGCGCGGTGGTGCTGGCGCCCGACGACGGCGCGCTCCGCTACGCGCTCGCGGAGGCGCTGTTCACCGAGGGCGAGCCGGGGAGCGCCATCACCCAGCTCGAGCGGGCCCTGGCGCTGACGCCAGAAGACGACAACGCGCGGCGGCTGCTGGCCCGCTGCTACGAGAAGACGGGCGACCCGGCGCGCGCGGCGAAGGAGCTGGAGCTGCTGGCGCGGCGGCGGCCCGACGACGTCAGCGCGCGCGACGAGCTGGTGGGCTTCTTCCTCCAACAGGGGCGCCCCGACGACGCCATCCTCCACGCCGCCGAGGCCGTCCGCCTGGCGCCTCAGGACGCGAAGCGCAGCGTCTTCCTCGCCCAGCTGTTGCTCGAGCGCAGGCTGACGG
>CALNBU010000814.1 GCA_937875615.1 uncultured Archangium sp. | reverse complement strand
CGCGTAGCAGCGCGCGGCCAGCATGCGGGCCCGATGGTCGCCCGGCTGGCGGCGCACCGCCTCGGCGAACACCCCCAGCGCGCGGTCCCAGTTGGCGACCTCCACGAAGTCCAGGCCCAGCTCGCGCAACGACTGACTCATGCTCTCTCCACCGTAGAACCGGGTGCCGCGTCAGGGCGCCATCGCGGCCAGTTGATTCTTCGCCTTCTCATGCACGGTGCTGCCGGGGTCCGTCACCTGCACCACGATCCTGAACTTGCGCATCGCGTCCCGGGCGTCGGTGTCGCGCTGCGCGTAGGCCGACTCGAAGAGGTCCTGCGCGCGCTCGGCGACGTCGTCGAGGCCCTTGCGGGCCTTCGCGTCGGAGGGGTCGAACTTCGCGGCATCTCTGAACATCTGCCAGGCGGTGACGAGATCATTGCGGACCAACGACTCCTTGCCCGCCGACAGCGCCGCCGCGCCCAGCTTCTCTTCGAGCTCCTGACCGTAGCGGTTCGCCCGGAGCCCAATCTGCCCGTAGAGGCCGTGCGCCACGCGCAGAGGCTTGGCCGCCTGCGCCAGCTGGCCGTTGCGGTACTTCTTCATGCCCTCGTCGTAGTTGCGGCCGAAGCTGGGGATGAGCCCCTGCAGCTTTTTCGCGCGCCCCACGATGGCCTTGTCCGAGAACGCGTTCTGCACCCGCGTACACTCGCTCGCCGCCCGGTCCCACTCGGCGCTGGCGAACTTGCGCTCCACCACCACGAAGGCGGCGTTCATCTCCTCTTCACGCTGGGCCTTCGCGTTGGCGGCGCTGCGGCGGGCGGCGGCGGCCACGTCCCGCGCCTCCTGCGCCTCCTGCTCCTCGAGCTGGCGTTCGAACTCCACGATGGCCTGCGCCGACTCCGCCTGCATGGTCACCGGCAGCTCGCCCAGCAGGCGCCGCGCGGCCTCCACTTCTCCTGCCGCGAGGAGCTCGTCGACCTGGGTCTTCTTGTACTCGAGCTCGGCCTTCTCCAGCGCGATCACCACCGCGGCCTTCGCCTCTTCGCTCTTCACGCTGGCCCGACCGATGGTCTCCAGCGCCTTGCGCGCGTCCTCGAAGCGCCGCTCTTCGACCGCCTTGCGGACCTCGTCGAGCGTGGCGCGGAACGCCAGCTCCTGGCGCACCTGCTTCCCGACGTTCGATTTGTCGATGCCGGGCACCATCCGCTCGGCCTCGTCGATGAGCTGCACGGCCCGCGCGTAGTCCTCTTCGCGCACCGCCTGCCGGGCCTCCGACATCTTGCTGTCCGCGTTGCGCTTCGGGACGTCGACCGGCGGCGGCGGCGGTGGCTGCAGCGCGATGCCCAGCACCAGCAAGAGCAGGAGCACCGCCGCGCCACCCACGATGCCCAGGCGCGCGGCCTTCGGGAGCGCCTTGAACTTCTCGGCGAAGCCCCCTGCCCCGGCCTCGCGGCGCGAGGTGCGCACCGGTCGACGGCCGGCAGCGGCGGCGGTGCTGGTCCCCGTGCGCTTCGGGCGCCCGCCCTTGTCTGCTTCCTCGGCGGCGTCCGGCTCGTCGGCCATCTCTCCCGCCTCCGTCGCCGACTCCTCGACCTCCGACGCCTTCGCCGCCGCGGCGATGGCCTGATTCTCGGCCTCGTCGGCCTTCGCCCGATCTTCCCGCGCCTGCTTGAAGGCGGCCAGCTCGTCGACGAAGGTCAGCTTTGTCTTCCCGATGTGGATCTCGTCGCCGTGCTCGAGCTTCTTCTCGGCCACCCGGGTGCCGTTGACCCGGGTGCCGTTGCCGGAGCCCAGGTCCTTGAGCAGCACGCCCTCGTCGCCGTAGATCAACTCCACGTGGCGCCGCGACACGGACTGGTCGGCGAGCTGCAGGTCGA
Organism: uncultured Archangium sp.; assembly: GCA_937875615.1. GTDB lineage: Bacteria > Myxococcota > Myxococcia > Myxococcales > Myxococcaceae > Archangium_A. The sequence goes on along the minus strand of CALNBU010000814.1, from coordinate 3,981 downwards.
CCCCCGCCGTGCGGCCGATGACCATCCGCACGCCCTTGAACTTCCTCTTCTTGCCGGCGTCGGGGCCCGCCGTGATGTCGAGCCGCAGCGGCGGGCCCGCGCGCGTGGCGTTGGCGTCGTCGGCGCCCTCTTCGTCTCCACCGGCGGTGGCGTCGGCGCGATCCAACGCGGGCAGCGTGCTGGTGTGCGACCCCACCTCCGGGTCGAGCGCGTCGAGGCCGTCGCCCTCGAGGCTGATGCTGCTGGCGTCGACGCCGGCCAGGTCCTCGTAGGACGCCTGGTAGTCACCGGTGTGGTAGCTGCCCTCGGGCGACTCGTACTGACCCGCGGTGTCGTACGAGGCCTCGTCCGGGGCGTCGCTCCCGGCCGGGAACTGCGCGCGCGCCTGGGTACGCTGGTTCCACTCCGGGTCACCTTCTTCGCGCACGATGGTCGACCGGCCGGTCTCCGGGTCATGCGAGGCGCGCGGCTGCGCGCGCTTGCTCCGCGCCGGGTCTTTCGGGCGGCTGGCTCTGCGGGGAGGAGGCATACGTTTCAACGCAAAAGACTAGCAGGTCACGGCGCCCGCCGTGGTTAGTCTTCTCCTCCATGATTCCAGTTCCGTTGTGCGAGAGACTGCTGTCGGCCGCGATGGCGCGCGGCGCCGACTTCGCCGAGGTCTACGCCGAGCGCACCGACTTCACCGCCGTCACCCTGGAAGAAGACAAGGTGAAGAGCGCGCAGAACGGCGTCTCCCAGGGCGTCGGGGTGCGCGTCATCAGCGGCGCGCGCGTGGGCTACGCCTACTCCGATGATCTCGACGAGGAGGAGCTGCTGCGCGCGGCGACCACCGCGGCCTTCATCGCCAACGCCCGCGGCAGCGAGCGCGCCTTCAACGTCGCGCGCGCGCCGCTCCCCTCGTTCTACCGGCTCGACCAGCACCTCTCGACCGTCGACGTGGCGCGCAAGCGGGACCTGGTGGTGCGCGCCAACAAGGCCGCCCGCGCCTTCGACAAGCGCGTCAAACAGGTGACGGCGTCCTACGCCGACTCCACCCGGCGGATCCTGGTGGCCAACACCGAAGGGCGCCTCGCCGAAGACACGCAGGACCTCTGCCGCATCTCCACCATGGTGGTGGCCGAGGGGAAGAAGGGCGAGCGCCGCACCGGCTCCTACGGCGGCGGCGGGCGCGTGGCCTTCACGCACTTCGACACCTTCACCCCCGAGCTGGTGGCGCGCGAGGCGGCGCGCCAGGCCGTGGCGGGGCTCGGAGCGGCCGACGCCCAGGCTGGCCAGCAGACGGTGGTGCTGGCGCCGGGCTGGAGCGGCATCCTGCTCCACGAGGCGGTGGGCCACGGGCTCGAGGCCGACTTCATCCGCAAGGGCACCTCGCTCTTCGCCGGCAAGCTGGGCGAGAAGGTGGCCAGCGACCTGGTCACCGTCATCGACGACGGCACCTTCGCCAACGCCCGCGGGTCGCTCAACGTCGACGATGAGGGCAACCCGGCGCAGTTCAAGGTGCTCATCGAGCGCGGAGAGCTCAAAGGGTACATGTACGACTCGCTCAACGCGAAGCTGATGGGGCAGCGGTCGACGGGCAGCGGGCGCCGGGAGTCGTTCCAGCACCTGCCGCTGCCGCGCATGACCAACACCTACCTCGCGCCCGGTGAAGACACGCCCGAAGACATCCTCCGCAGCGTCGACAAGGGCGTGTACTGCGCCAACTTCGGCGGCGGTCAGGTCGACATCACCAACGGCAACTTCGTGTTCGCGGTGAGCGAGGCCTATGAGATCAAGAAGGGCCGGCTGGGCCGCCCGCTCAAGGGCGTGACGCTCATCGGCGTGGGCCCCGAGGCGCTCAAGAAGGTGACGCGCGTGGGCAATGATCCCAGACCCGACCCGGGCATGGGCACCTGCGGCAAAGACGGCCAGAGCGTGCCGGTGGGCGTGGGGCTGCCCACGGTGCGCATCGACGACATGACGGTGGGCGGCACCAAGGTGGGAGGCAAGCGATGAACTACCAACAGCTGGCGAAGAAGATCGTGCAACGGGCCCTCAAGCGCGGGGCGAAGCAGGCCGAGGCCTTCCTCCAGGTGGGGCGCAGCGCCGACGTGCGGGTGCGCGACGGAGAGATCGAGGATCTCACCCAGGCCACCAGCAAGGGCGTGGGCATCCGCGTGTTCGTCAAGCAGCGCCAGGGCTTCGTGTGGACCTCCGACTTCGAGCCGGGGGCGCTCGACGCGCTCGTCGACCGGGCCATCGCCATCGCCCAGATGTCGGCGCCCAACCCGCTCAACGGCCTGCCCGACGCGCGCGACCTCGGACGGTTCCCCGACGTGGGCGAGCTCTTCGACCCGCGCGTGGCCGGGCTCCCGCCCGACTGGAAGATCAAGGCCGCCATCGAGATGGAGAAGGTGGTGCGCGCGCACGACGCCCGCATCAAGACCATCGAGTCGGTGGGCGCGGGAGAGTCGGTGAGCGAGGTGTACCTGGCCTCGTCGGCCGGCGTGACCGGCAGCTACGAGGGCACCAGCGTCTACCTCTACGCCTCACCGGTGGCCACCGACGGCACCCAGCTCCAGACCTCCTACTGGTACGACGCCAGGCGCTTCTTTGAGGATCTCGCCTCGCCCGAAGAGGTGGCGAAGAAGGCCGCGGCGCGCGCGGTGCGGTTGCTGGGCGCGAAGAAGGTGAAGTCGCAGAAGGTACCGGTGGTGTTCGACCCCTCCATGGCCGCGAGCTTCGTCGCCAGCGTGGCCGGCGCCGCCAACGGAGACCTCGTCTACAAGAAGTCGACGTTCCTGGCCTCGAAGCTGGGCGAGCGCATCGCCCCGGCGCACGTCAGCATCGTCGATGACGGCCTGCGGAAGCGCGGCCTCGGCACCTCTCCCTTCGACGGCGAGGGCGTGCCCACCCGGCGCACCCCGCTGGTCGAGAACGGCGTGCTCAAGGCCTTCCTCTACGACGCCTTCACCGCGCGCAAGGCGAAGACGAAGACCACCGGCAACGCCGCGCGCGGCTACCGCAGCCTCCCCGCCATCGGCGTCAACAACCTGGTGCTGGAGCCCGGGACCCGCGCTCCGGAGGCGATCATCCGCGAGATCCCCAACGGCCTGTACGTCACCGCCATGCTGGGCCACGGCGCCAACGTGGTGACCGGCGAGTACTCCCGCGGCGCCAACGGCCTGTGGATCGAGAACGGGGAGCTCAAGCAGCCGGTGCAGGAGATCACCGTCGCCGGCAACCTCACCGACATGCTCCAGCAGCTCGACGCGGTCGGCTCGGACCTGACCTTCCACGGGTCGACCGGCGCGCCCACCATCCGCTTCCGGGAGCTCACCGTCTCGGGCGAGTGACGCCACGTCCGCGCGCCCTGCCTGGAAACTTCGTCGGGCGCGCCGGCCGGTTTCTCACGATTCAAGAAAACCGGATCTTCGACCTCGAGGAGCGCGCGCCGCAGAGGCGGGCTGCCACGAGGAAAATCGACCCCTTGAGGGTGAACGAGCGGGCCTCGCGAAGCGGCGCGGCGACAAAGGCATCGAGCGCGGAGACCGCGGCCCCGAAAGGCGCGTCGCGTCACGCCCGTGGTAGCGTGGCGCGAAGCGAAGATCTCCAGAGGTGCCTCCAGATATGTTCTCCCGTTACCAGATTGTCACCATCGTGCTCCTGTCGGGCCTCGCCTGTGGACCGGTCACACCCACCGTCACGCCGGACGAAGACTGCACCAATGGAGTCGACGACAACGACGACGGGAAGGTCGACTGCCTCGATCCAACGTGCTTCGGGAAAGACGGCTGCGCGCTGTCCGGCGAGATTTGCGACAACAAGCAGGACGACGACGGCGACTACCTGACGGACTGCGCAGACCCGCAGTGCGAGGGCCTCTCCTGCGGCGCCAACTGCATCTGCCGCAACGGCGTGCCCACCGGCGCGCAGACCAGCGGCGGCGGCGCAGGCGGAGGTCAACAGGGCGGCGGCTCCGGTGGCGATGATGCCGGCACC
>CALNBU010000813.1 GCA_937875615.1 uncultured Archangium sp. | reverse complement strand
CGGTGATCTTCCCGGGCGCCCCCCTGAAGGTGTTCTTGACCGCCAGCGCCGCCTCCCGCTCCGCGAAACGCACCTCGCAGCGGTCGAAGCGGGGACCACAAACCCGGTCCAGCTCGCTCCGCGTCGGGCACCCGGCCACCCCCTCGGAGCAATCCTCCGGGAGAAAGGCCCACACCACCTGCAGCACGTGCTTTCGCTCGTCGGGGAGCGCGGCGAGGAAGTCCTCGCGGCGCTCGCTGAAGACCGGGTGCAACCACACCGCGGCGCCCTCGATGCGCACCGTGCCGCGGCGACGAATGAAGCGCCTGGCGGCGTCGTCGAGCTGGCCCTTGAGCGTGTCGCCGTCGAAGGGCACCGCGTCGAGCACGCCCGCGCCGCGCGTGCCATCGAAGAGCGCCAGCCACACCCGCGCGTCGCCGGCCGCCTGGAGCTCGTTGCGTTCGAGGGAAAAGCGCGTCAACCAGAGGCCTCCGATGGACGCGCCCCGCGAGAATCGGGCGGCCCAGGGGAGCCGCGCGCCGCGCACGTCGAGCAACTCGCGCAGCACCAGCGCGTGGTAGGCGTTGAGCCAGTACGCCAGCCGGGCCTCGTGCGACGGGAAGTCCTCGGGCCGGGTGTCGGGCGAGACCACCGCCAGCGACGCGAGGAAGGCCGTCAGCTTCGCGTGCTCTGCCTTGAGTTGCGCGAGGTCGACCTGGCCTCGCGCGTCGACGGCGCGCAGCACCTGCGCGAAACCGGTGGGCGCGTAGGCCGGCGCGCTCTCTGGCACACCTGCCGGAATGCGGCCGTCGACGAAGAGCACGCCGAGCGTCACCAGCAACATCACCGCCGTCATCAGGTACAGCAGCCTGCGTCCCACGGAGCGCCCACTGTCGCACGAAACGGCGACGCCGGGCCGACTCCTGCCGGCTCGGCGCCTCCGCTGCGGTCCTGCCCGTCGCTCAGCGCTGGCTGGCCCGGCGCCCCTGCGCCGAGGGCGGGGCGGTCGGCTGCTGACCGTCGACCACCACCTTCTTGAGCGACGCGGTGGTGGTGCCCTGGAAGATGACGTGCGCCCGCAGCTTCTCGACCTTCTTCACCCCCAGCCCCTTCACCCGCCGCAGGTCCTCGAGCTTCGCGAAGGGCTTCGACGCCCGCTGCTCGATGATGCGCTTCGCCGCCTTCTGACCGATGCCCGGCAGCAGGTCGAGCTGCGCCGCGGTGGCGGTGTTGACGTTCACCACCCCGGTCAGCTCCTTCTTCGTCTTCGTCTTCGGCCCCGCGGCGAGCGCGCTGCCCGCCCCCAGCGCCACCACCGCCACCGCCACGTACGACACGAACTTCGCCAGCTTGTTGTTGGTCTTCATCTTCAGTGCGCTCCCATCGCTTCGTTGTTCCCCGCCTCCGACGACCCATTCGCCTGGGCGCTCCTGTGCTCGAGTGCTTCGCGGACGTGCAGCTTCCCGTCCAACGGCAACACGTCGAGGTACACGTTGATGCTCCCGTCCCGGTTGACCCACGCCGAGCCGGCCTTCACCCACACCGACTTCTTCTCGTTGTGCTCGTGAATCTCCTTGATGGAGAACACCTGGTACCGCTTGCCTTGCTGCATGTGCTGCACCTCCCCCTTCACGCGCGCCAGCTCCTTACCGGCGCGTGAAAAGAGGCAAAGCAGCTGGCGTGCCAGCGCCAAGCGCGCAGAACGGCGTACCCGAAGCGCGGCGCGGCGTGCCCGACGCGACCGGTGCAGGGATGCTCCAGCCACCCGCGCGGCGGCGCTCAGTCGATGATGAACGAGTAGGTGTACGTGAAGGTGTAGCCCACGGGCTCGCCGCCCTTGGTGGCCGGCTTGAACTTGAAGCGCTTGAGCGCGTCGCGCGCGGCCTCGTTCAGACCGTAGCCAGGGCCGGAGATGACGCTCACCGACGTCACCGCGCCCGCGGGGTCGGTGGTGATGCGCATGCGCACCAGCCCCTCGATGCCGTTCTTCAACGCCTCGGGAGGGAAGGGAATCTTCACCTCGCCCAGAATCGAGGGCTCGGTGTCGGCGCTGCCCGGCGGCGCGTACTTCGGCGCGGAGTAGGCCTTGACGCTGCCGGGGTTCACCACCTTCTCCGAGGCCTTGCCGTAGGTGGTGTTGCCCACCTGCACCGCGATGCCTCCGGTGGCGGTGGTGGAGTCCATGCTGATGCCGATGACGATGGGCACCGGCTGCTGCGGCACCTCCTTCGGCGGCTCCTGGTTGGGCGGCGGCGGCTCTTCCCGGGGCGGCGCGGGCGTGTCGATCTTCACCACCGGCTTCATCTTCACCTTCTCCACCACCTTCAGCTTCTCCGGCTCCGGTGGCTTCTCCGGCTCTGGCGGCTTCTCCGGTTCTGGCGGCGGCGTCTCGGGCTTGGGCAGCTCGTAGAACTCCATCTCCACGCGGCGGTTGGTGCTCACCGTGGAGACGCGCTCCGGCATCATCACCACCGCCACGCCGTGCGCGACGACGGAGCTCACCAACAGCGCCACGAAGATGAGGCGGTTGGGTTCATCACGGCGCTCGAAGGTGGCGGTCGACATCGGGGAGCTACGACGTCACGGCGCGGCCGTGGGTTTCACTTCTTTCTGGATGTTGAGGGCGAACTTGTTGATGCCTGACCCCTTCACCAGGTCGATGAGGTTCATCACCTTGCCGTAGTTGAGCGACTGGTCGGCGCTGATGATGGCGCGCACTTCCTTGTCCTTCTCCACGGCCTCCTTCATCTTCACCAACGCGGCCGACTCCGAGACCTCGGCGCCGTCGAAGAAGATCTTCGCGTCCTTGTCGAGGGTCAGCATCACCGGGGTCTGCACCGTCTTGTCCTGGGTGTTGGCGGCCCGCGGGAGGTCCACCTCCACCGTCTCCTTCACGATGAAGTTGGCCGTCACCATGAAGATGATGAGCAGCACGAGCACGATGTCGACCAGCGGGGTGACGTTGATGCCTGTGATTTCGTCGTCGCTGTCCTGCGTTCCGCCGGCCATCGCTCACTTCCCCGTGGCGCGGAGGTGACCCACCAGCGCGTGGCCCAGCGCGGTGGCGCGCGCCGCGGTGTTCTTCACGTTGCGCTGAAGGATGTTGTAGCCGATGACCGCAGGGATCGCGACGGCGAGGCCCACGGCGGTGGCCACCAGCGCCTCGGAGATGCCGGCCATCACCGAGGCCTGCACCTCGGAGCCCTGCGCGCCGGACGCGCCCAGGTCCTTGAAGGCCTTGATGATGCCCAGCACCGTCCCGAAGAGGCCGATGAAGGGCGTGTTGCTGCCCAGGGTGCCCAGAATCGAGAGGAAGCGCTCGTAGCGCGGGCGCTCCCGGGCCAGGGTGGCGTTGACGATTTCCTCCACCGTGTCAGGGCCCTTCTCGATGGCCGAGAGGCCCTCGCGCAGCACCGCCGCCTCCATGCCCGCGCGGCTCTCCACCGCGGTCTTCACCGCGTCGATTTCACCCTTCGCCAGCTTGAGCAGCACCCCGTCGCTGTCGGGCAGCGAGCGCGTCGAGAAGTAAATGCCGCGCTCCAGCATCACCGCGATGGAGACGACCGACATCACGGCCAGCAGCCAGAGCACCCATTCGGCGTCGCCGGTGAACACGGCCAGCAGCCGCGTGGTGAGCCAACCCTGGTGCGCCTGCGCCAACAGCAGAAACGAAGTCATTCAAGGACCTTGCGTGAAGAGACCGGGGTGATCTCGTAAGGCTGCCGCCGAATGTCAACCCAAACGCGCGGCTTCTCTCAACGCGAGGGCCGCCTCCCGGATTTCCAACAACCTCCCGTGGGGCAGCGCCGCGGGCGCTGGCGCGGCCTCTCCCAGCCCTGGCCCGCGCTCCTGCTTGAGCATGTTGAGGATGAGCGCGCGCAGCTCGTCGGCGGAGGTCAGGCCCACCAGTGAGACCAGGTGCGAGTTGCGCTCCCCCGGCGCGTTGTCGGCCCCCGCGGTGGAGATGGTGAGCGACTTGAAGCCGAAGAAGCGCTCCAGCGGCCCCTGCGTCACCTCCAGGTTCTGCACGTTGGCGTAGCTCAACGTCACCTCTTCGCGCGTCCACGCGCCCTGCACCACCCGCAGCGAGCGGTCGCCCACCAGGTAGTGGCGCAGCTCGAAGTCGACGCGCGCCACCACCAGCGCCAGCCCCACGGTGAAGCACTGGATGACCACCAGCAGCCCCGCGACGGCGAAGGCCCACCGCTGCCCCGTCGCCATCAGCGCCACCGCGCCCACTCCGGTGCCGATGAACTGGTTGAGCAGACCGAAGAGCACCGTGAGGTAGCGGTAGCCGAGCCACTTCTCCGAGGGCTTGAGCGCGCGCACCAGCGAGCTGCCCTCCGGCAGGTGCGGCGGCCGGAAGTCGACCTTGAGCAGCGGGAGAAAGAGCGGCTTGAGCAGCTTGAGCAACGTGTCCATCAGGGGGCGCCCTTCGAGGCGGCGAGCGCGGCGGCCGCGTCGCGCAGCGCGTCGCGGATGTCGGTGAGCACCGCGTCGGTGGTCGGCGCGCCCTCGAGGTGCGCGTCAGGCTCGGCGTGCACGCCGCGCATCTTCGCGTAGAGGTAGTCGCGGATGGCCTCGAACTCGCGCACCCCTACGATGGTGAGGTTGCCGGCGCCCCCCGCCCCGGCGGTCTGCACGGTGACGGTGCCGATGCCCAGCCAGCGCTCGAGGATGTTCTGCGAGAAGTGGATGTCTTGCATGCGCGCGTAGGTCAGCTGCTGCTCCCGGCGGAAGAAGAAGCCGTAGCCGGTGGCGATGCCGCTGGAGGTGAAGCGGTACCACAACGTCTCGTAGCGGAAGAGCAGCGGCAGCAGCACCAGTGGCGCCGCGCACAAGGCCATGAAGGACGAGAGGACGTAGAACCAGAGGAGCTCCCGCTCCGGACGGGTGATGGCGTGCACCCGGTGTTCGAGGACGGCGAGGTCGGCGGCGTTCATCGCGCCGCACCTTACCGACGCGCGCGTCGCGCGGGGGAACGCTCGCTTGACGAATGGGTGGCGTCACCTCGGCGCGTCGCCTCCGGGGCCGCGCCTGGAACCGGCTCCCGGAAGCCCCTACACCGTGCCGATGCACCGTTGGCTCCTCATCGCCGCCGTCAGCGCCCTCGCCTGTGGTCCTTCCCCGCTGGTGGAGCCCGATGGCGGAGACGCGACCGGCGGCGGAGACGCGACGGGCGGCGGAGACGCGACGGGCGGCGGAGACGCGACGGGCGGCGGAGACGCGATGGGCGG
>CALNBU010000812.1 GCA_937875615.1 uncultured Archangium sp. | reverse complement strand
GGAACGAGAGATCTTCGAGCTCGGTCTTGATCCACGAGATGCCGAGGCGGTTCGCCAGCGGCGCGTAGATGTCGAGCGTCTCCTGCGCGATGCGCGCCTGCTTTTCTTCGCTCATGTGATCGAGCGTGCGCATGTTGTGCGTGCGGTCGGCCAGCTTCACCAGGATGACGCGGATGTCCTGCGCCATCGCCACCAGCATCTTGCGGAAGTTCTCCGCCTGCTTCTCTTCCTGGGAGAGCTGGTGGCTGGCGCTGAACTTCCCCAGCTTGGTGACGCCGTCGACGATCAGCGCCACCTCGGTGCCGAAGAGCTCCTTGATCTCCTCGATGGTGGCGAGCGTGTCTTCCACCGTGTCGTGGAGCAGCCCCGCCACGATCGAGGCCTCGTCGAGCCGCAGCTGCGCCAGCAACCCGGCCACCTCCAGCGGGTGGATCAGGTACGGCTCGCCGCTCTTCCGCACCTGCCCCTGATGGACCTTGGCGGAGTAGACGTAGGCCTTCTTGATGATGTCGAGGTCTGGATCTGGGTGGTAGGCGGAAACGGCCTGCAGGATGTCGTTGAGGCGAATCAAACGTGGGGAGCGTAACACCGCGTGGCACTGCTGCAACGCAACGGCACCGGGAAGCCGAGGAGGTGGCCTTCACGCGACTGTTGCGCAACGTGCCGTAATGGCTGACTATTCAGAAACGCCAATGGCCACGCTGTTGACCAAGAACCTGGGTGTCATCTGCCCTTCGTGTGACTTCCTCAACGTCGTGGGCGCCGTGCGCTGCATGGCGTGCGGCATCGCCACCGATGGGAGCAGCCCGCCGGCGGTGCGGGCGCCGGTCTCTGCGCCCGAGGTCACGCCGTCCGCCGAAGAAGGAGCGCCTCCGGGGTTGCGTCGCAGCGCGCCCACGCCGCCGCCCCGGCCCACCTTCGAGTCATCGGTCAGGCCGCCACCGGTCCAGGCGCCCGCCGGGCCAAAGCTGGGGCTGGTGGTGTTGGCAGGACCTGCCCGTGGCCAACGCTTCAAGCTGGCTGCCACCGGCGCGCAGCTGGGGCGCGCGCGCGGCGCCATCCTGTTCCCTGACGATCCCTTCATCTCGCCGCTGCACGCCACGCTCTCCGTGCGTGACGGCCGCCTCTTCGTGCGCGACGAGGGCGCCGCGTCCGGCGTCTACGTGTCGATCAACAACACCGAGACCATCCCCACCGGCGGCACCTTCAGCACCGGGCTGCGGCTGTTCCGCTTCATCGGCGCGGTGGAGCCGGCGCAGCCCTGGAACCATCAGGACGTGCTGGTCTACGGCTTCGCGGTGCCCAACAACCAGATCCACTACATGGTGGAAGAGGTGCTGCTGGGCGACCGCGGCGCCCGCTGCGTGCTCAGCCCCGGACCGACGTTGACCTTCGGCCAGGGGCGCTGCGACTTCAGCTTCCCCAACGACGAAGGACTGGCGCCGAGACACTGCGAGCTGGCGCCGCTCCCTGACGGCGCGCTGCTCAAGGATCTCTCCGGCGGGCTGGGGACCTACGTCCGGGTGATGGGCGAGCGCGCCCTGAAGCCGGGCGATCGCCTGCGCGTCGGTCAGCAGACGCTGCAGGTCGAGGCGCTCTGAGCCCCGGCGCTCAGGCCGAGAACGACGAGCCGCAACCGCACGACGACTTCGCGTTGGGGTTCTCGAACTTGAACCCCGACTGCGTGGTGCTGGTCAGGTAGTCGACGGTGGTGCCCTTGAGGTACTCGGTGGAGAGCGCGTCGGTGCAGATCTTCACCCCGTCCTGCTCCCACACCAGGTCGCCCTCTTTGGTGTCCTTCACCAGGTTGAGATCGTAGCCGAGGCCGCTGCACCCGGCCGGCACCACCCGGATGGTGAGGAAGTGACCGTCGAGCTGCTGCTCCTGCATCACCTGCTTGATCTGACTCACGGCGGCCTCGGTGAGCGTGAGCACCGACTGCGGCGCGGTGGTGGGCGAGACGGGGGCGGTGGCGACGGCGGTTTCCATGCGTTCTCCTTTAATGCCAGGGCTACTTCTTCTTCAACTGCGGGAGCTCCACGCCCCAATCCACGCTCGCGGAGCCCTCGGGCACCGTGAGCTCGAACTCGTGCGGCTCGTCGAGCAGGTTGGAGCGCACCGAGAGCCGGTGGTGACCGGGGTAGAGGTTGATGGCCATGTTGGGCACGCCCTTCTTGATGTTCCCGGAGAAGATCTCCGCGTCGCGCACCGAGGGGATGGTCTTGATGGTGACCCGGACCTCGGTGAAGCGCTTGTCGATCTTGAAGATCTCGTTGGCGGGCATGTCCGGCACCACCACCGGCCAGTACAGGCCCCGATCCGAGTTCCTCAGCACCACGGTGTCGCCGACGAAGGCCCCCGACTGTTCCGAGAGGCTGGTGAAGCCGAGGTTCAGCTCTGCCCGCCCCTTCGCCGCGGGCCCCGGCTTGACGATCACCTCCGCGCGCGGGTTGCTGAAGACCGTCAAGCGGACCGGGGTGCCGTCGCCGCCGACGCTCATGCCCGCGCTGTTGATCGCCCGCACGATGCGCTCGCGAAACAACACGATGCCGCCCACCGCGCCGATGAGGAGCATGACGGCCACCAGGGCCTTGAGCCGCGTCGACTGCCTCGCCTTCAGACCCCTGACATCGACCAGCTGATCGAGCGCCGCATAGGTGGTGACCAGCTTCATGACCGATGCCGGGTTCATGGGCTGGTGCGTGCGCCAGGCCAGGCGCGGGGCCGATTTGCCG
>CALNBU010000811.1 GCA_937875615.1 uncultured Archangium sp. | reverse complement strand
GACCGTACGGGGCGGTCATCAGCCAGAGCATCAGCGGCAGGTAGAACAGCGTGTTGAGGAAGATGCCGCGGGTGGGCCCCAGGCTGAGCATGATGGCGCTCCCCACCGCCGGGCCGATGAGCACCCCCAGGTGTCGGGCGGTGGCGTTGAGGCGCACCGCGCTCTGCAGCGAGCCCGGCCCCACGATGTCGTAGAGCAGCATCTGGCTGGAGGTCGACCACAGCACGCCGGCGCACCCGTGGACGACCAGCAGCACCATGGCCGCGGGCATGGTGAGGGTGTCGGTGACGAAGAACCAGCCCCACCCCACGGAGGCGAGGATGAACAGCGCCATGCCCGCCTGGATGAGCCGTCGGGAGTCGAAGCGGTCGTTCAGCGCGCCGACGGGGACCGAGAAGAGGAGGAACGGCAACCAGTGCGCCACCACCGCGAAGCCACCCAGCGCCTCCGACTGGAACTTCTGGAAGGCGACCCAGTAGCTGATCACGTGCTCGACGTTGTCGGCCATCATCGCGAGCATGAAGGTCGCGAGGAAGGCCCCGTAGCCGGGCACGCGCAGGGCGCTGGTCTGGGGAGAGCTCACGGCCGGACGCTCTGGCACAAAGGCCACCCGGCGGGGAACAGCGATGCGTCAGTTGAGCGCGCTGCCGAAGTCCACGACCTCGATGGGCTCCGGCGCGACCTGGAAGCGAACCTCGCGGCGCGCTCCAGCGGCGTCTCCCGAGACCTGGAAGGGCATGTCCTTCTCGAAGCGCACGGTGGCGTCCTTGACCAGGAAGTCGTGCAGCCCCTTCTCGGGGAAGAACTCGCCGCGCCACATGGTGGTGAGGTTGGCGAGGATCTTCGTGGCGTGCACGTCAGAGGCGCGCAGGTTCATCATCCCCCGGCGCTTCCCGGCGAAGGGGAACATGCACAGCTCGAAGCCGTAGTAGGGCACCGTGCCCGCCGAGACCATGTTCACCTGGCCCCGGTACAGCAGCTCGCCCGGCGCGAAGGTGGCGACCGGCGTGCCGTCGGCGCCCACCCGGTAGGCGGTGGCGTTGCCGTTGACGATCTCCACCGGCACCGACACCGGCTGCGTCATGTAGAAGGGCACCGTCTTGAAGGCCACCGAGGTGAAGTAGCCGCCGGGGCCGGTCATCAGGCCCTTCAGCGCGCCCTGCCCCAGGTTCTCCTTCACCCAGTTGTAGTCGTTGAGCAGCTTGCCATCGAGGCCGAGGCCGGCGAACGGCGCCCGCTTGCCGTCGATGAGCAGCATGTCGATGGTGCGGTAGCTGGGCACCTCTCCGGCGCGCGCGCGCAGCACGTCGTCGACGAAGCCGTCGCCCCAGGTGCCGGAGGCCTTCACCAGGGAGGCCACCGAGTTGCCGGTGCCCAGCTTGAGCGCGCCGAAGCGCGGCGTGGGCGTGGGGTGGTACTGGCGCCGTGACGAGACCTGGTTGAGGATCTCGTTGACGAAGCAGGTGATGGTGCCGTCGCCGCCGCCCAGGAACACCGTGGTGTACCCCCGGTCGACCACCTGCGTGGCGATGCGCCGCGCGTCGAGCTCCGAGCGGGAGAGGTAGAGGTCTCCCTCTGGAACCACGTGCGAGAGCGCCCGCACCACCCGCCGGCTCACCTTGCGCGCGTTGGCGTTGAGCAACACCGCCACCCGGCGGGAGGCCTCACCGCGAGGGCTGACTGACTCTTCGGCTCGATACTGTGGCGCCCACATGTCAGCTCCGTCACAGCACTTTCCCTGCCAATTGACGAAGCGCGTTAAGTCACTGAATTCAGTGAGATAAAAAGGAGAGTCGCGGGCCCGTCGCCACCGCCGGGTGGCAGTCGCTGCGCAAATACCTTCGCACTCGGAGGGAAAATCGCCGGGTTGACGGCCCATTGGTGCTGGTTACGTTGCTGACACCGCTTGATGGAGAGAATCCATCAGTGAATTCAAGATTTTAGGAGAAACAAACATGGGAAAGATCATCGGCATCGACCTCGGCACCACCAACTCGGTGGTGGCGATCATGGAAGGCAGAGAACCCAAGGTCATCGTCAACGAGGAGGGCAGCCGCATCACCCCCTCGGTGGTGGCCTACACCAAGGACGGCGAGCGGCTGGTGGGTCAGGTGGCCAAGCGTCAGGCCATCACCAACCCCGAGCGCACCATCTACTCGGTGAAGCGCTTCATGGGTCGGCGCTTCAATGAGACCAGCGAGGAGTCGAAGCTGGTGCCGTACAAGGTGGTGTCGGGGCCCAACTCCGACGTGCGCGTGGAGCTCGACGGCAAGCAGATCTCCCCTCCGGAGATCTCCGCGCAGGTGCTGCTGAAGCTCAAGCGCGCCGCCGAGAACTACCTCGGCGAGAAGGTGACCGACGCGGTCATCACCGTGCCCGCGTACTTCAACGACGCGCAGCGGCAGGCCACCAAGGACGCCGGAGAGATCGCCGGCCTCAACGTGCGCCGCATCGTCAACGAGCCCACCGCCGCGGCGCTGGCCTACGGCCTCGACAAGAAGAAGAGCCAGAAGGTCGTCATCTATGACTTCGGCGGCGGCACCTTCGACGTGTCGATCCTCGACATGGGCGACGGCGCGGTCGAGGTGCTGGCCACCAACGGCGACACCCACCTCGGCGGTGACAACATCGACCAGCGGTTGATGGAGTGGCTCATCGCGGAGTTCAAGAAGGACACCGGCCTCGACGTGTCCAAGGACAAGATGGTCATCCAGCGCCTGAAGGAGGCCGCGGAGAAGGCGAAGATCGAGCTCTCGTCCGCGAACGAGACGGAGATCAACCTCCCCTTCCTCACCGCCGACGCCTCGGGCCCCAAACACCTCAACGTCAAGCTCTCGCGCGCCAAGCTCGAGGCGATGATCGACGATCTCGTCGAGCGCTCGTTGGTCCCGGCGCGGCAGGCGCTCAAGGACTCCGGCCTCTCGGTGGAGCAGATCGACGAGGTGGTGCTGGTCGGTGGCAGCACGCGCATCCCCCGCGTGCAGGACGCGGTGAAGAAGCTGTTCGGCAAGGAGCCGAACCGCACCGTGAACCCCGACGAGGTGGTGGCCGTCGGCGCCGCCGTGCAGGGCGCGGTGTTGTCCGGCGACGTG